>CAYJLS010000056.1:0-8861 GCA_964371065.1 uncultured Anaerolineaceae bacterium
CAATTACCAATTACCAAACAAAAAACGCAGAGCGGTGGGAGGCATGCCTCGCGCCCTGCGCCGCGCACAGGCAGATGGGTTCGCGTCTACTTGCGCGGCTGGGAATCTCCCTGCCGTTGGCGCGTCTGCTTGATGTAATCCCTGACCAGTTGTTGCGGATGCGGCTGGGTGCCGCCCATGATTAGATAGCCGGGCGCCCAAAAGTCACCGGAGGGATTTTCCTTTTTCATGCGCGGGTATTCCGCAAAAATCTTCTCGGAAATTTGCTGGCGCATGATGCGCATGAGATAACCGGGCGAGGTGTTCGGCGGCACGCTCACCACCCACTGCATATACTCCGGGCGGACGGCCATGAACTCCAGCCTCCAGCCAAAAGCGATGCAAATACTGGGAAGCCATTCGCTCAGGCACGTTGCAAGATCGCCGGTCAGATAATGGGAACTAAAGCGCGGCACGAGCAGGCAGGCGTAATTAAGATGATACAGTCCGGGCGAGGCTGGTTCCAGGATGACGCGTCCCGCCACCTCGGTGATCGAGTGCGGGCGGGTCTCATCCAGTTCATCGGGCCGGGGCGGACGCGCAGGCGTGGCCGGGCGCTTCGCCTGGGAGAGCGCGGTCACATCCAATTCCTCCACATCCCGCTTGACGGTCTCGTTCAGCATCAGGTCGCGCAACGGCACAGGCGGCGACGATTCGCGGCTGATGACATGCGTCCCTGCCAGCGGCGTGGAGGGTCGCGTCTCCAGCATCGAGCGGTCTGCTTTTGGCGCTTTCACCTCGGGCATGGACTCCACGGACGTTTCCACGCGCATGACCGATCTCAGCGCGGGGATGGGCGTGGGGATGTCGCTGATAATGGATGAGATGGAGGGGATATTTAGTTCGTACTCGTCTGACGGACCCGGCCCGGTCGCGCGGACCTTTGGGGCGGGTTCCGCGACATAGGGCTTGCCTGGCCCCGTCTTTTCCACAGCCAGCGAGCGCGCCAGCGAATTGGCCTGCGAGCGGATGGTGCTAAAGGGTGTTTCCGCGTCGAAGACCAGCGCCAGGACGGTGTCCACGCCCAGGGTGGTGGCATACAACATGTGCTCGGCGCGGGTGGTCTCGAGCCGCGCAAAGCGGAGCAGGTCGCCGCTTTTTTGTTCGTCCCAGTTACGGGTGACGATGCGAACCAGTTCGTTGGCGGTCTCCTGCGAAAGGCCGCCGGCATAGGCCCACAGCGTTTTGCCGCGCGTGATCAGCGCGGCCTGCGCGGACGATTCCAGCGTCAGGCGCGTGAGCCGCTGTGCGGCCTTGTTCACATCCTGCAACCAGAGCAGGTCGGCGCTTTCGGGCGCGGGCATGGGAATATCGGGAGCAAGTTCGGCGACAGGCTTGGGAGTTTCCCCAGCGGGAGTGGCGCTGAGCATGTCCATCAGTTCAGGCAAATAGAAGGGTTTGCGGAGCAACGTCCAGGGGCGGAGCGTATCCAGCGCGGGCGGTAAATCCTCGTCTGAAACGATGACCAGCTCCACGTCCGCGTGAATCGTGCGGAGGGCGCGTCCAATTTCGAGAACGGCCTCCATCCCCAAATCCACGTCCAGAAAGGCCATTTCACAATCTTCGCTTTTTAACTGGACGAGCGCGGTCGGTTCATCCCCAGCCACAAAAATGCGAAATTGCCCCGTCTCTTCCAGGCTGGAGCGGAGCATGGAACCAAAACTGGTCTGCGGTGTGACAACAAGCAGGGATTTGGTCATATGTTTGATAGTGTATCACTTTACGAAATTGAAGGCAAGTGATGCGCAAGGGGATACTACGGATGCCAAATTTGTATAGTCAACTTGACTTTATTGTTATTCCGTGCTATTTTAGGTGAGATACTATTTCAAGGATGGATTATGCAACGCGAACGTGTTTCTGAAAATGTGTACTGGTTCCAAAGCGACGTTTACGCGCAGGTTACAGCGGGAGTCATTGTGGGGCCGCAATGGGCGGTGGTGGTGGACACCCTGGCCCTGCCGGATGAAACGCTGGGGATACGCGACTTCATTGAACGGGAATTGAGCGTGCCGGTGCGTTACGTGATCAACACCCATTATCACGCCGACCACGCCTGGGGCAACTGCTTCTTCCCCGGCGCGACCGTGATCGCCCACGCCCGTTGCCGCGAACTGCTGGAGGAACGCGGCCGGCCTTCGCTGGAGACGGCCCGCAAACAGAACAACACCCTGCGCCAGGTGAAGATCGTCCTGCCGCACATGACGTTTTCCGCGGGCCAACTGACCCTGCGCGTGGGCAAGAAAAACCTGACGATCCTGTCCACCCTCGGCCATAGCGAAGATGGGATTGCGGTGCTGGTGGAGGAGGACCGCGTCCTGTTCGCGGGTGACGCGTTCATGCCCCTGCCCTACGTGGTGGATGGCGACCTGGAGGACATCAGCGCCTCCATCCGCAAGATCGGGCGCATGGGACTGGAGAACATCATCCAGGGACACGGCGACATCATCCTGCGCGGCGAGATCGAGGCGGCCGTGAAGGAGAATCTCAACTATCTGGCCAACCTGAAGAAAAACGTCAAAGCCGCGTTGCGCCGCCGCAATCCCGAAGAGATGCTTGAAACGATCACCATCGAGACGTGCGGGAAGAGCCGCGTCTACCTGGGAGGGCTGGCCGAGTCCCTGCACCAGCGCAACCTGCGCGCGCTCGTCCAACAATGGGCCGGGGATGAGGCTTCGAAAATCAAAAAATAGCCAACCGCAAGGTTCTGGAGTAAAATGATTTCGTTCGATTGTTCCCGCCGTGAGCGGCGGGTCCTGTACAAGTTATAAAATGGCCGCCAGAACATCCTTTATTCGTCTTTACTCTGAAATCGCAAGGGATAGCCTTGAAAAGTTGGCATCCATCGAGATGCAAATCAGTGAATTGGAGAAGGAAATTTCCAAAACTGGAAGAAACGATGGGGCACCCTTCCCGGCATTAATATCTCTTGAAAATGAGTTGGGAAAAACCGCTTTTGTAACAATTATTTTTTCAGCTATCGCGATTGAGGCTTATATCTATGATTATGCAGCGCGACATCTTTCGGATAAGTTTTCCAAAGAATATATAGATAAGCTTGATCTCGTCGGAAAACTTGTTATCGTTCCCAAATTAATCACAGGTCAGGAATTACCGCGAAATAAAAAATGGTTCGGCCTGGCAAAAAACATTGTTAAAACCCGAAATATGATCGTACATAATAAATCATCAACTATTCCGCTGTCAGTTGATGATGCACAACAATATATTTCAAAAATCAAGATCATAGATGAACACATCTTGCAATCCGCAAAACAAGCGGTTGAGTTATTGGATCTCCTTGTTGTCGAATTAAGCACCATTGATCCCAGCGAAGCCATCTGGCTCGAAATCTATTTCGCAGGAAAATCCCAACCAAATCTGGAGGCAAAATGAGTTACCAAACTGTCATCATAGCAGGCAACGTAGGACGCGACCCAGAAATGCGTTACACCCCTTCTGGTCAGGCCGTTACCAGTTTTTCGGTAGCGGTTAACGAATCGTATACCAACAACAACGGAGAGAAAGTTAAAAAGACGATCTGGTTCCGTATTTCGGCCTGGGGTAAGCAGGCCGAAACCTGTAACCAGTACGTGAAAAAAGGCCAGATGGTACTGGTGGAAGGCCGCCTGACATGTGATCCAAACACCGGCGGCCCGAAGATCTGGACAAAACAGGATGGCACCGCGGGTGCCTCGTTCGAGATTTCCGCCAGCATTGTCCGCTTCCTCTCCTCCCGACAGGATGGCGGCGACAGCGGCGCGGCCGCGCCGATAGACGCCGGAGACATGACCGCGCCCGCCGAGGACAACATCCCGTTCTAAAGCAGGCATCCGCATGGCAAATCCCCCTCGACCCGTGTCCACCAGCCTCGAAGTCCCGCCCGGGATGGAGACCATCTACGCCAACCTGGCGCGCATCTCCCATTCCCCAGCCGACATCGTGATGGATTTCGCCCACGCCCTGCCCGGCGAAAACAAAGCCGTCATTAAAGCGCGCGTGCTCATGTCGCCGCTCAGCGCGAAACTTTTCTACCGCGCCCTCGGCGATAACATCGCCCGTTTCGAGGCGGCCTTCGGCGAAATCACCATACCGAGCAACACTTCGCTGGCCGAACATCTTTTCCGTCCGCACCAGCCGCCCGAACCGCCCGCGGACAAAAAAGAGTAACATGCAGAAACTCGAATCCATTGCGGAACGGATCCGCCGCGACTTCGACGCGCGCACCGACGCGCGCGACAAAGCCCTCGCCACCGCGCGCGGACTGACCCGCGCCTGCTCACTCGCCATCCGCGCCGCCCACCGCCTCGAAACCGACACTTCGACGACGCTCAGTGCAGGCACTTCGACGACGCTCAGTGCAGGCGGGTTGGCGGATCAACTGTCCGAGGCGCGTTCCCTCGCGGACACGTTGCGCGCCGAACTGCAGGGTTATCCCGACCTGTTCCACGCGGGCTACACCCAGGACGCGCTCAAGGAATTCGTGGAAGCCAACGCCACCTGCGCGCTCATCCAAAACCAGTCCCTGCCCACGCCCGAGGAATTGGGCGTGGGCGGGGCCACCTATCTGAACGGGCTGGCCGAAGTGGTCGGCGAACTGCGCCGCCGTACGCTGGACATTCTGCGTCACGGATATTCGCAGGAGGCGGAACGACTGCTTGGCCTGATGGACGACATCTACGGCGTGCTCGTCAGCATGGACTACCCGGACGCCATCACCAGCGGCCTGCGCCGCCAGACCGACGTGGCGCGCAGTATCATCGAGAAGACGCGCGGCGACATCACCTTCAGCCTGCGAGGCGAACATCTTGAGCAGGCGATTGGGAAATTGATCGTTCAGTTAAACGGCGAACAGGCCAGGGTCGGGAAAGAGGCGGGGGCCTTTGTCGCGCAAGGGGAGGATGATTAGCGTATGGCGCGCGGCGGGCGCAGGCATCCCCTTGTCATCTATCGCCAGATCATCAACCGCTGGTGGCCTGAAACGCTGATCCTGGGAATCCTCCTGGGGGGGCTGGCTTGGCCGGTTTATAAAGACCCGATTTCACAGTCCGAGCCCTGGCGCTGGATGGGCACACTTGGCTTGGGCGCGGGGACAGTTATGTTCGCCCTGTTGTTGCTGGCAATGCGCGGCATGGCATACGTGCAGGTTTTTCCGACACACCTGAAATTGGTGACCCCCTTCCTGCGGCTGAATATTTCACACAAGCGCTTGCGCCGCTCGACAACTACCGAGATGCGGGCGCTTTTTCCACCCGATAAAATGCGCGGCTGGAAGCGCGATGTGATCGCCCCGCTGGGCGGGCGTACTGCGATTTTGCTGGAACTGAACGGCTGGCCGGCTGCGCCCGCGTTCCTGCGCGTGTTTCTCTCCCCTTTCTTCTTCAAGGACAAGACACCCCATTTTGTAATTTTGGTGGATGACTGGATGCGCTTTAGCACCGAACTGGAAAGCATGCGCAATGGTGAGGGAATTGCGAAGCCCCAACAATCGCGTAGCATCAACCAATCCATCCTATCCCGATTACCCCGCAAAGATTCATGAACATTTATTTTGCCTGCTCCATCACGGGCGGACGCGCCTACGAAGCCGTCTACCAGTCCATTACCCGCGCGCTCCTCGAGGATGGAATTGAGGTGCCGACCGCGCACCTTGCAGAAACAAGCGTGGTGGACGAGGAAAAGATCATCGAGCCGAGCGCCGTCTACGAGCGGGATGTGGCGTGGATGCGCTCCGCCGACGCGCTGATCGCCGAGGTAAGCATGCCTTCGCATGGCGTGGGCTATGAGATTGGATATGCCCTGAATTTGGGGAAGCCTGTGCTTTGCCTGCACGAACAGGGACGGGCCGTCTCGAAGATGATTACCGGCAACCCGCATCCCAACCTGATGGTACGCGCCTACCAGACTTCGGTTCAGGCCGCGGACCTGGCGCGTGGGTTCGTTTCTACGCTCCGCCCGACCTTGTGACAATTATCACTAGTTATCGGTGACATTTGGAAATGTCGGACATTTTGGAAATCGGCTATTATAAGAGCGGAGACGGAACATAGACACCTCCAACATGCTCCTCACTGTCTCCTCCTTTGGCGAATGCCTCCGCCGGCTGAAAGTCCCCGGCGGAGGCTCTTTATAAGCAGGAAATTTTCCGTTTTCAGTTTACGAAAGCGGGGGAACGTAGGCAGGCAAAACAACGAAGAACGTGCTCCCCTGCCCCAGCGTGGATTCCACCCAAATGCGTCCATGATGGCTGTCCACGATGGATTTGACGATGGCCAATCCCAACCCGGAGCCGGGCACACCGTCTGGCACGTTTTCGCCGCGGTAGAATTTTTCGAAAATGCGCGGCTGGTCCGAGAGGGGAATGCCGGGGCCTGTGTCGCTCACTTGCAGGATGATCTGCCCGCCTTCAGCGCGCAGCTGGATGTCAATCTGTCCGCCAGGTGGGGTGTATTTAATGGCATTGCCGATCAGGTTGTCGAGCATCTGGCGCAGGCGCAGGGGATTTGCTTTTAACGGAGGCAGGTTGGGTTTCGATTCGAAGCGGACTTTCAGGTTGTGCGCGTTGACCTGTCCGCCCAAAATATCCAATGTGTAGCCGAGGATGTTTTCCAGTTGAACGATTTCGCGGCGGGTGTCGAATCCCGCTTCGAGGCGGCCGAGGTCGAGCAGGTCGTTCACCAGGTTGGTGATGTCTTGAATGCTGGATTGCAGGCGCGTCATGAATTCGCTCTGGTGTTCGTTCAACGGGCCGGTGCGCCCGATGAGTTCGGCATAGCCCAGCACGGAGGTCAGCGGCGAGCGCAAGTCGTGCGAAACGGTGTGGACGAAATCGGTTTTGATGTGGTCGAGTTCTTTAAGATAACTGATGTCCTGCAATGTGACGGCAAAGCCGACGTTGGGGATGGGCGCGTAGTGGGCGTTGAAGACGCGCCCGTCGTCGAAGTTGATCTCGTGATATTTCAGTCCCTCCTCGGCGGAACGCCCAAGCATGGATTGCAGGTCGGGATGCGGGAGGGATTGTGCGATGGACTTTCCGAAGACCGATTCGGCGACGACTCCAAACGTCTGGCAGGCTACATGGTTAATGAGAATAATGCGCGCCTGTTTATCGAGGATGATAACCCCGTCTGCAATGTTGTTGAAGATGGTATCAAATTCAACCACCTGGCGCTGGAGCGAAGCGGTGGTGCGCCCCACTTCGCCGCGCACCCAGTCACCGAGGCGGCGGGCGCGTTCGAGACTGCGCTTGACGGCCTCGACCATGTCGTCGGTTCGCAGGGGTGGGAAGATGTATCCGCTCAGCCCAACGCGCAGAACTTCCCTGGCAATCGCGTGCGTATCTTTTTCGGCATACAGCAGGATGGGCAGGGTGGGGAAACGCTCCAGCTGTTCGGCGGATAGCTGCAGTCCCGATTCGCCGTGCAGTCGTTCGCCAATCAACAACAGGCTGGGGGATGATTCCTGCAAGGCACGCGCCAGTCCCTCACGGTCATGCGCCACGGTGGTATCGTATCCCGCGCTGCGCAAAGCCCGCTCCCCCAGTTGGAGGAAGGGTGATTCGTCAAGAGCAAGCAGGATCAGCGTGGGCTTCTGCATTTATCGCTCGGCGGGACGATTTTGGGACACTACTTCAGATAACCGTTGCAAGGCCGCATTCGCGGAAGACAGAGCCTGTCGCTGTTCTGCGTTGAGCGGGCCGGTCTTGCCCGTCAGGAGCAGTCCCAGCGGATACAGGATACCGTCCAGTTCCTTCTGCGCCGATCTACGCAGGGACTGAAAAAGTTCATTCTGTTGTTTTTCCCCGGAGCGGGCGGCCTCGGCATTCTGCTGGATGGTGCGGAACAAGCGCTCGTTGACCAGCGAAATGGAAGCATAGTCGGCCACGGCCTCGAGCAAGGTCTGCTCAGTTTCTCCAAAGGCCTTCTGCGCCCTGCGGACGACGATCATCAGGCCGATGACCTCGTTTCGGACTTTGATGGGCGTAACCGCCGCGGACCTGCCCAACGCGGCCACCTTGAACTTTTGAAGCGGGTCGCCGTGGATGAGCAGGGACTCGCCCGAAAGCGCCACCAGAGCGCTGATCCCGTCATCGAGCGGCTGGCCCATTTTCTTCGCCCAGGCCTCGGGCAGGTTGCGATGGGCGGTCAACAGGAATGTTTTGGTGCGGTCATCGCGCAGGAGCAACCAACCCAGGTCTGCGCCGGCCACCTGCAAGGCGCCCTCCACGATCCGCTCGAAAAGCACGCGCCGGTCTGTGATGGAGACTACCGCCTTGCCAACGGCGACAATGAAGGTCAGTTCGCGTACCTTGCGCTGGAGTTCATCGTTGGTATCCTTGAGTTGCTCGTCGAGACGGCGGCGGGCGCGCATCTCGCGCACCTGTGTCAGCACGCGCTCCACGGCAGAGACCACTTCCGCCTCGCGGGCGGGCCAGAGCAGAACATCGTTGGCGCCGAGACGAAAGGCCTGGATCAAATCCTGTTCCTGTCCCTTCCCGGCGATGACGATGAGCGGCGCGGTGGATCCCTGCGAGGACAACGCCACGAGCAGGTCTTTTCCGCTCAGGCCGGGCAGATTCAAATTAGCGATGACCAGGTCGGGGGGAGTCTGGAGCGCTTTTTTGATGGCGGAACCAGCGTCCGTGACAATGTCCACCTGATAACCCAACGGCTTTAAGGCCTGGCGGGCAATCAGGTCGCTGATGTCAGGGTCGCTTTCAACAAGCAGGATGCGTTCGATAAGTGCCATACGTTCCGCCATTAAACAGGAAAGGGTCAGATATTAGGATTGTAACATTATTGCAGAAAAAAACGGAGATGTTA
>CAYJLS010000056.1:8961-23271 GCA_964371065.1 uncultured Anaerolineaceae bacterium
GAAAGGGTCAGATATTAGGATTGTAACATTATTGCAGAAAAAAACGGAGATGTTATACTTTTTGCGAACGCCGACCAAACCCGCGCGGAATTTGCGGCTATAATTTCATCCAATCAAAACAGGAGACCCCATCCGTGCGGCGCACCCATTTTCAAAAAACCAAGGATTTTCTCACTTTCCCCTTGCGGGCATTCACGCTCTTTTACGAAGACCGCTTCGGGCTGTCCGCACTGGCCTCGGAACGGTACGATTACGCCGCCGCCGAAGTGACCGGCTATTGTCTTGATGTGGGTTGCGGCCCCAACCGCCTCGTCACACAATATTTGCGCGGGAACGGAGTGGGGATTGATGTCTACCCCTACGAGGGAAGCGGGGAAGAAAATATCGTCGCAGATCTGACACATTTTCCGTATCCCGATTCATCCTTCGACTCGGTCACGTTCATCGCCAACATCAACCACGTCCCCGCGCCCCAACGCGATCCCGAACTGGCCGAGGCATACCGCGTCCTGCGCCCCGGCGGGGACATCCTCGTGACCATGGGCCTGCCCATCGTGGAGATCATCGTCCACCAGGTAGTCTGGTTTTACGACCGCGTCTTCGGCACCAAACTGGATCACGACAACCAGCGCGGCATGGCAGAGGGCGAAGAATACTACCTGACCGGGGTCGAGATTCGCAGACTGCTGACGAAGGCGGGCTTCCGCCGCATCGCATACAAACCGTTCTGGACGCAGTGGGGCATGAACGGACTCTACGTGGGATGGAAGGATTGATGGCTGAAACACCGGACTTCCGTAATTACGACATCGCGGCCGTCATCCCGGCCTATCGCGTCGAGCGCGAGATCGAGGCGGTACTCCAAAGCCTGCCCGACTTCATCCGTCACATCATCGTGGTGGACGACGCCTCCCCCGACCGAACCGCCGAACTGGTGGAACAAGCCTCCCGTCGGGATGGACGCGTGCTCCTCATCCGCCACGAAAAGAATCGCGGCGTCGGCGGCGCGATGGTGACGGGCTTCCGCAAGGCACTCGAGCTCGGCGCGCAGATCGTCGTCAAAATGGACGGCGACGGGCAAATGGACGCGCGTCACCTGCCCAGCCTGCTGGTCCCGCTCGTGCGCGGCCAGGCCGATTACACCAAGGGCAACCGCTTCCGCGACTTCGCCGCCTTGCGACAAATGCCGCTCATCCGCCGCCTCGGCAACATGGGATTGGGCTTCCTGACCAAAGCCGCCACCGGCTACTGGAACGTGTTCGACCCGACCAACGGCTACGTCGCCATCCGCGCCGAGGCGCTGGCGCAACTCCCGCTCGAGCGCGTGGACAACACCTACTTCTTTGAAACCTCCATGCTTGGAAACCTATACCTGCTCGGCGCGGTCGTGTGCGAACTGCCCATGCCCGCCCAATACCGGGACGAAGTCTCCAGCCTGCTCATCCACCGCGTCCTGCTGGAATTTCCCCTCAAATTATTCGCCGCTTTCCTGCGCCGCATGTGGCTGAAAAATTTCATCTACGACTTCACCATGGTCTCCGTCTACCTGCTGACCGGACTGCCGTTGCTGGCCTTTGGCCTCCTCTTCGGCGCGGTGAAATGGATCGAGTACGCGCGCCGGAACGTCCCCGCGCCAACTGGTACGGTAATGTTGCCCACGCTCTCGGTCCTGCTCGGAATCCAGGTCCTGCTCTCCGCCATCGAATTCGACCTGGGTGCCGTCCCCAAAGAACCGCTCTCCGCGCCGCTACTATAGCCATGCAAAACTCCGACTTCCAAATCTACAAATCCACCATCCGCGCCGCCATTCGCGCCGCGCTGGCCCAGGCCGCGCCCGGCACACTGGATGAAGCCGGCTTCCCGGCTTACTCGCATCGCAACCCGCTCATCAACTGGTTGTTCTGGCAACGCCTGCGCGTCGTGATGGAAACCGTCGAGCGCGCCGCGCCCTGCGGACAAATCCTCGACTTCGGATGCGGGAGCGGCGTCATGCTCCCCTTCCTCGGACGGCACGCCCAGCGCGTCCTCGGCCTGGACGTGGACCTGCTCCCCTTCCAGGCGATGAGTCGCCGCCTCGAATTCCCGGCCAACTTCCAGGTGCGCGACGCGGCGCAGACCCCGCTCGAGTCGCTCCCCGCCGCGTCCTTCGACCTGATCACCGCGCTCGACGTGCTCGAACATGTGGATGACCTGCCCGCGGCCCTGCGCGGCCTCGTCCGCCTGCTCAAACCCGGCGGGAGGCTGATCGTCTCCGGGCCAAGCGAAAACCTCTTCTACAAAATCGGCCGCCGGCTGGCCGGGCGCGAATATACCGGCGCATACCACGAACGCGGCATCGCCGAAGTCCGCCGCGAACTTGGCAAACTCATCGAAGTCAAAACCATCGCCCGCCTCTACCCGCCCATCGTCCTATTCGATATTTTTTCGGGAACCAAAAACCAGGCTTCTAAAACAATACCTTCGCCAATTACGAAGTAGAAACGGGCTGAAAAGCAGGGTGGATCATGCCCAGACGAGCGATCTGCTCGAAAATCCGGGCTAATAAAATGCCATCCGGCTTTTCCCGAAAGGGCATCGGGACGATGTGCGGAAGCAATTTTATTGTCCCCGAGACGTATCGGCGTGCGCGGTACTGGGATTTCAAATCCAACACGCTGAACGCAGGCTTGTGCTCTCGAAACTGTCGTAACAGAACGGCGCTGAAGTTCACCATGAAGAAAGACAAACCAGGAATACTGCGAAAGTTAGATTGACACTTTGATTGTTAGCGCGCCAAAGTGCTGGGATAACCGCTGGGGTTAGGCGGCAGTTGAACTGCCGCCCCATCGGTTTGGCGCGCTAACCTTTGATTTACACTTCGGCAAATTTTTGACAACAACCTGGCATGAACCGCCATTCGCAGCGGCTTTTGCCGCGTTGGTTTCGTGGTCAACGGATGGGGAAACGGACACCTGCGGTGGGTGCAGGTGTCCGTTTTATATCCGTTGACCATTATCAGCTGGCAGAATTGGCCTCGCGCGGCGATAGGCTAAATGATCGCCAGTTTTTGGAAGTCGCGCTGAAAAACTGTCAAGGATGATTTTGAAAGTGTCAATCTTACTTGAACCATGCCCCCAATCCATACGTCTCTTTGCCTGTTTTGCCAAACACCACTTCGTCTCCCGCCGCAATGTATTCATGGCCGGGCTGGTGCAAGCGCTTCGTGAAAAAGAGCCATTGGATTTGCAGCCAGACCAACCGCGTGTAATACCAGCGCTGGATCGTCCGATAACTTCCGCCCGCCTCCGTCCAGCGGGAAAGTTCCAAACCTGAAAAGCCCTACTTTTTCAGCCTCTTTTTGGCGAAGGTATTGATTTGAGACTCGGACTTTTTATTTGTTTCCAAACTTACATCCTGGCTGTTTCCATCTTGCGGATGACCATCACCACCTTGCCTTTGATCTCCAGCGGACGGTTCTTGGGGATGTGGATGGATTTCATGGTGGGGTTGGCGGGTTTGAGGGTATAGCCATCCTTTTCCTTGAAGAAATACTTCAAGGTGGCAGAGTTTTCCTCGGGGAACCAGACGGCCACCATTTCGCCGTTGTGCGCTTCGATGGCAGGCTTCATCACCACGATATCGCCGTCGTTGATCATGGCGTCAATCATTGAATCTCCCTTGACCTCGAGGGCAAACAGGTTGTTGCCTTTTTCTTTTGCCGGCAGGAGACTGCGGGCGATTTCCACCGCGTTGGCTTCGGTGTCGGTCAGGAAGGTGGCGCCGGGTTGCAGGTCGGGGAGCGGCAGGCCGGCCGCGATCGGGCCGAGGATCGGGATGCGAAATAGTTCGGTCGCCACCTGGACAACTTCCTGGATTTTTTTGGTCGTGCGCAAGCCGCGCGACACGCGCTCATCGCGTTGGATGTAACCGCGTTTTTCAAGTTGGTCCAGGTCGTAATTTACAACAGATGTGGAAGAGATGCCAACTTCGGAGCAAATCTCGCGAATAGAGGGCGGACGGTGGTACTTTTCCAGGTGCGCCTCTATGAATTCCAGGATCCGTTTGTGCTTGTCGCTCAGTTCTTCTTTACGTCTGCGTACCATCATCATAGCAACCTCCTGGGCCATTAATCGCTCATTTGTGCTATGAATAATAACCGAACATGCGTTCTGTGTCAAGCGTTGGGTGAGGGCGGTTTTAAACCCAGGTGCGGCGGCGCATCCACAGGTACATGAAGAAGGGTGTAAGCAGGATCAGGCCGAGGGTGGCATAAAAGGCCAGCGGGGCGGTCCAACCTTCGTAGGGCGGATTGGCGGCGAAGAAGTTCATCCCGAAGAAACCCGTCACAAAGGTCAGCGGCATGAACAGGGTGGTGATGATCGTCAGCGTTTTCATCACCTCGTTCATGCGGTTGTTGATGACCGAAAGGTATGTATCCAGCGCGCTGCCCACCAGGTCGCGCATGGTTTCGTTCAGGTCGTGCAGGCGGACGAGGTGATCGTAGATGTCGCGGAAGAAGATGCGATCCTTGCTGTCAATCACGGCGTAATCGTCGCGAGCCAGTTTGTTCAGTACTTCGCGTTGGGGCAGCAGGATGCGCCTCATCGCCAGCAGGACGCGTTTGAGGGCGAAGAGCCGCTCGAGAGTTCGCGGAGTGGGGCGGTCGAAGACCTGGTCCTCGATCTCGTCAATCTCCTCGTCAATCCGTTCCACGATAGGCATGGTGTCGGTCACCACGTTGTCTATGATCTTGTAGAGCAGGTGGTCGGCGCCATCCAGCAGGGGACGCTGGTCGCGTTGCAACGAGGCCAGCGCCGCGTCGAGGGAGGGGACGGGATGGTCGTGGTGCGTGACCACGAAGTTCGGGCCGAGGAAAATATCCAGTTCGTCCACCTCCGTTTCCCAGTGACTCTTGTCCGCGCCGTTCAGGCGCATGTAATTCAACGCGAGGTAAACGTAGCCGCCCCAGTCGTCAATCTTGGGGCTGTGCGTTTCCTGCAGGGCATCGTCTATTGCCAGGCGGTGAAAGCCGAAAGACTCGAGGATCGGCTGGCAGACTTCGGGCGGTTCCGAGACGAAATCCACCCACAGCACGCCGCGTTTGGCGCGAAACGCTTTTAGCAGGGCATCCGCCTCGAGGTCGGTTTGAAGCGGCTTGCCCGGTTGGTAGAAAATGGAACGGATCATGCGTCCTCCAATGAGTGGGTGGTCAACGGATTAGGGAAACGGATAAACGGATGAAGGTGGTCAACGGATGAGGAAGCGGATAAGCGGATGAAGGTGGTCAACGGATGGGGAAACGGATAAACGGATGAAGGTGGTCAACGGATGAGGAAGCGGATAAGCGGATGAAGGTGGTCAACGGATGGGGAAACGGATAAACGGATGGAAGGTGATCAGCGGATGGGGAAACGGATAAACGGATGGGAGGTCAGCGGATGGGGAAGCGGACACCTGCACCCACCGCAGTGCGGTGTAAACGGATGGAGGACAGCAGGATGATCAGTCGCCACATCCGTTTATCCGCTTTATATCCGCTGACCACATCCGTTGACCATACTCGCGGCCAGAAAACCCGGGAAATACAAGCAGACTATTGAGAATATCAACTAGAAACCTTGACAAATTGAACTTTACTACTATAATGCCTTCAGATTTCGTAAGTACAATTCAAAATTATTGAATTCGGAGGAAACATGCACCCAGCCCTCACCCGTTGTCCTGTCTGCCATAATGAAATGACCGTCACGCGCCTGCATTGCGCCTCGTGCGACACGCTGGTGGAAGGCCATTTCACCGCCGGGCATTTTGCCAATCTCACTTCCGAACAACTCGATTTTATCCTGACTTTCGTGCGCGTGGAGGGCAAACTCAACCGCATGGAAACGGAACTCGGCCTCTCCTACCCCACCATCCGCAACCGCCTGCACGACATCATCCGCGCCCTGGGCTACGAACCCGGCAAGGATGAAACGCCGGATGTGAACGATGAGAAACGCCGCTCCGTGCTAGAAGAACTGGACGCCGGCAAGATCAGCGCCGAAGACGCCATGCGCCTGCTGCGCGGAGAGGAGAATTAGCCATGCTCAAGAAAACCCTGCCAGTTGGCCCTGCCAGCAAGATTCGGATTGATGCCGCGCCGGGCGACCTGCGCGTGACCGGCTGGGAACGCGACGAAATTTCCGCCAAGACCGACGGCGACGTGCTGGAGCTCGCGGCGGGCGCGGACGAACTGACCGTGACCTGCGACGGCGACCTGATCCTCAGCCTGCCGCGCCGCCTCTCCCTGGACCTCGGGGCGGTCTCCGGCGACGCGGACGTGCGCGAACTCCCGGGCGGAGTCGCCATCCGCGAAGTCGAAGGCGACCTGTCCCTGCGGTTGGTGGGCGCGGCGACGATTGGCGCCGTGACGGGCGACCTGGAAGCCCGCGAGAGCGGCCCGCTGGCGATTGACTCGGTCGAGTCCGACCTGAGCGTACGCGGCGGCAAAGGCGGCCTGTCTGCCAAGTCCATTGCCGGTGACGTGTCCCTGCACGACATGCAGGGCAATGTGAATCTCGAATCCGTCTCCGACGATTTATATGTGCGCGGCCTGAGCGGCAACCTGAACGCCCACGTGGAGGGGGACGCGGTGCTGTACCTGCAACCTGCCGAGGGCCGCGCTGTCAACATTTCCGCGGAGGGCGATATTCTCCTGCACATGTCCGCGCGCGTCAACGCGGCGCTGACCCTGTCCGCGGGCGAGGCGGACGATATCCGCGTGGAGATGCCGGGCGTCCCCAAGCGCGACGGCTCGAACCCGCGCAGCCTCATCCTCGGCAGCGGCGGCGCGGCCATCAACCTGAAAGCCGAAGGCGACGTGATGGTCACCAGCCGCGAATCGGATTGGGAGTCCGCGGCGGAATTCGATTTTGGCGGCAGTTGGCCCCTGCCCGACGATTTTTCGGAGCGCATCAACCGCCGCGTGCAGGACGCCACGAAACGCGCCACCCAGCGCGCCGGGGAAGCCGCCCGGCGGGTGGATGAGAAAATGAGCCGCCAGCATGGGCGCCGCTTTGCCTTCAACTGGTCGCCGGGATATGGCACGCCCCCGGTCCCGCCCTCCGAGCCGGTCTCGGATGAGGAACGCATGGCCATCCTGAAGATGTTGCAGGAGAAGAAGATCACTGCCGAGGAGGCGGAGCAACTGCTGTCCGCGCTGGAAGGAGGTTCGTAATGTCTTCCGAGGAACAACGCCGCATTTTGAAGATGGTCGAGGATGGCAAGATCTCGGCGGACGAGGCGATGACTCTCATCCGCGCGCTCGAGCAAGATTCGCCCGAGGCGGAGATGGAGATCGTGGAGGCCGCGCCCGCCCCGAGGTCCGAAACGACCGACGCCCCAGAGTTCGAGGAAGTCAAAGCGCGCGCCCGTCGCTTCGCCATGATCCCGTTGTGGATCGGCGTGGGAGGCACCGTACTGTTTGCCGGGCTGATGTATTGGGCGATGCAGAGTTCTGGCTTCGGGTTCTGGTTCTACTGCCTGACGTTCCCGTTCCTGCTGGGCGTGCTGTTGGTCGCCATTTCGGCGGGAGGCATGAATGCGCGCTGGCTGTTCGTGGATGTGCGCCAGAAGCCGGGCGAGAGACCGGGGCGCATTACTTTGGGGTTTCCCATGCCGCTGGGGTTGGTGGGATGGTTTATGAAACATTTCGGCCATCACATTCAGGGCCTGAGCCCGGAACAAGCGGATGGAATTGCCGAGATGATCAAAACGACGGCTTCTTCGAAATCGCCGTTGATCGTGAACGCGCAGGATGATGAGGATGGCGAACGCGTGATGGTTTATATTGGTTAGGCAACCATGGCGACAACGGTTACCGAGGTTCCTGAATCCGTGAGGCCCAAGCCGATGATCTCCCCCTGGCTGTGGCTCTTTCTGGTTGCCATGATCTTTGCGAATATTGGCGGCAATATGTACGGTCCGCTGATGCCGCTTTATTTGACGGAATTGAAAGCCAGCGTGGTGCAGGTGGGATGGTTCTTTACCATCTCGCAGATCATCCCGTTGCTGTTGCAAATTCTGGGAGGATGGATTTCGGACTCGATCGGCCGCCTGCGGGCGATTGCCTTCGGCAGCACGGTGGGCGTGTTCGTGTTCATCCCACTGGTGCTTGCCAGCACCTGGCAATGGCTGTTGCTGGCGGAGGCGTTTGGCGCGGTGGCGCGTGCGCTGGTAGGCCCGAGTTTCGACGCGTTTGTGGCGGAACACTCCACCGATGAAAATCGGGCGCGCGTTTTTGGCGTGACGCAGGCGGTCTTTATGATCGTCTCGGTCGTCGGCCCGCTGCTGGGCGGCTGGCTGGTGCAATCTTATGGTTTTAAGGTCATGCTGATCCTGGCGGGCGTATTCTATTTCGTGGCGACCATTATCCGTATTGGAATGGCGCGCGAAGCCTCCAGGACGCGCGAGGCCAACCCGCAAACGCTTTCGTTTAAGAGTCTCAAAGCCAATCTCGGAACGGTATTCGGGATGGTCATGGCGGGCGGTGTGCTGACCTGGATCCTGCTTACCGACGGTGTGCGCGATACTTCGTTCGCGCTTTCAATGAACCTGTTCCCGCTTTACATGCAGGATATCGGCGGACTGACCTATTTGCAGATCGGCTTGACGAACAGCATCTTTGGCCTGACCATGATGATCACCACCATCCCGGCGGGCTGGCTGTCGGATAAAAAAGGCGAGCGCGTCGGCATCGCATTGGGCTTTATTTTGATCGCGGCTTCGTTAGTGGCGCTTGTGTACGCGGCGGGATTTGGGCTGTTGGGATTTGCGCTCGGTTGGGCGCTGGCGGGCATCGGTGTGGGCTTGCTGACACCTGCTTACTCGTCACTGATGAGCAAGGCGCTTCCGAAGGAAGTGCGCGGCACCGGGTTTGGGCTGTTGAGCACCAGCCTGGGCATTTTCTCCCTGCCCGCCCCGGCCATCGGCGCGCAGTTGTGGGAACGGGTCTCGCCGCGTTTCCCATTTCTGGTTACGGCAGTCGTGGCATTTTTATCGGTGATCCCCGTCTGGTTGAAGTTTAAACTTCCGAAGAAGGAAGAGAATGGTCAGCGGATATCAAACGGATAAACGGATGGAAGACAACATGACGATGAGTCGCCCATCCGCTTACACCGCACCTGCGGTCGGTGCAGGTGTCCGCTTTGCGAAGCATCCGCTGACCAGAGCTTGCCGAATCGCACGCTTTAATCTTGCCAACGAATGAACGACTTATTCCGTAAGGAGGCACGTATGACCACCGCAGAAGAACGACTTAAGATTTTGAAGATGATCGAGGATGGCAAGATCAGCGCCCAAGAGGGCGCGAAATTGCTGGCGGCGCTGAGCGAGGGACGCCGCGGGCCGGGAATGCCCGTGCCGCCGCGCCCGCCCGGAGGTCCGCGCTGGCTGCGGATTCGCGTTACTGATGTGAATTCGGGACGCTCGAAGGCCTCGGTCCAAATCCCGCTTGATTTGGTGGATGCGGGCATGAAGATCGGCGCGCACTTTGCTCCCGAAGTCAACGGCGTGGACATGAACAACGTCATGCAGGCCATCCGCAGCGGCATGACGGGCAAGCTCATTGATGTGATGGACGAGGAAGACGGCGAGCACGTCGAAATTTACGTGGAATAAAACTCTTTCCGTTTAGAACTTGTGTAAAAATAAGTTCCGTGTTTCCGTCAGCAGTTGGACTGCTGACGGCTCGCAGTGCAACTGCTCGCGAACTTTGAAATCGGGAAGTTATTTTTACACGGCTACTTAGGAAATTAGATGGAAAACTCTACACGCCGGTCCACCGGGATGTCTGGCTTTACTATCGTCTGGCTCGGACAGATCATTTCCGTCCTCGCCTCCAATATGACCGGCTTCGGTTTGTCGCTCTGGATGTACAAGCAGACCGAAAGCGCCACGGCCATGGGGTTGATGCAGGTGGCGTACATTACGCCATTTTTGGCGCTCTCCCCCATCGCCGGTGTGATGGTCGACCGCTACAATCGCAAGTGGATGATGATGGTCAGTGACCTGACCGCGGTGTGCGGCACAACCTTTATCCTGGTCATGTTTGCCACCGGCAATCTGCAATTCTGGCATCTCTACATCTCCGCCGTGCTCAACGGTTTGGGCAATACCTTCCAGTGGCCGGCGTATTCAGCGGCTATCAGCACCATGGTTTCGAAGGAACAATACGGACGCGCCAACGGGCTGATGTCATTGATCGACTCGGGGCCGGGCATCCTGGCGCCTCTGCTGGCAGGCATGATCCTGGCTTTTGAAAACGCGAACGGCCTGGTCTGGATCATGACCATTGACGTAGTAACTTTCTTCATCGCCATCGGCGCTTTGCTCATCGTCCACGTGCCCCAGCCGGAAAAGACCCAGGAAGGCCAAAAGGAAAGCGGCAGTATCTGGCGGGAAGCGCTGTACGGGTTCAAGTATATTTTCCAGCGTCCCAGCCTGCTCGGCTTGCAACTGACATTTTTCTTCGGCAACCTGTTTGCAGGCATCCAGTGGACGGTGTTCACACCCATGATCCTGGCGCGCACCGGCCAGAATAGTCTCATCTTCGGCTCGGTGCAGACTGCTGGAGCAATTGGCGGGGTGGCAGGCGGACTCATCATGAGCGCCTGGGGCGGCATGAAGAAGCGCGTCCACGGCGTGCTGGCAGGGCATATTCTGAGCGGGCTTTCCAGCATCCTGCTGGGAATTGCCACCGGCCTGCCGTTGTGGATTCCGGCCATCATCCTGGTGAATCTGTTCGTCCCGTGGATCAACAGTTCCAACCAGGCTATCTGGCAGTCCAAGGTCGCGCCGGATGTTCAGGGACGCGTCTTCTCCGCCCGGCGTCTCATCGCCTGGTTTGCCCAGCCGATCACTCCCATCATCGGCGGGACGCTGGCCGACTTTGTGATGGAACCCGCCATGCGGACAACGAGCGGACTCTCCAGCGCCTTCTCCTGGCTGGTCGGCGCGGGACCTGGGGCTGGGATGGGCCTGCTGACGGTTTTCGCCAGCCTGGGCGTTGTCCTGGTCGGGCTGACGGGGTATTTCGTCCCCGCCATTTTAAAAGCCGAGACGATCCTGCCCGATCACGATCAGTTGGCGAAAGCCGCGGAAGTTTCCGCGTAGAACTCATCCGTCATTGCGAGGAGGGTGTACTCCCTGGCACCGCCCGCCAGGGCAGGTGTCCCGACGACTGCGAAGCGTGCCTGTGGCAAGCAATCCCCGCGTCGCAGAGGAGATTGCTTCACCACTTCGTGGCTCGCAATGACGGGATGCAAAGGACAATTGGAATCAGATTCGCAACTTATAAAAAGGAGTACATCATGCGAGACCGAATTCAGGAAGCCCTCAAACGCAGTCAAGCCGATTACACCGAAATCCGCATCGAAGAAAAAGAGACCACGCGCGTGGTCTTCCGCGGCAAAGAATTGGAGACTGCCGGAGCCAACATAGACAAGGGCGGCATCGTTCGCTGTCTGATCAAGGACAAAGGCTGGGGTGTGGCCACCTTCAACAACCTCGACGATCTGCTCACCAAAGTGGACCAGGCCTATCAGTGCGCGCAAGTTGGCTCGGTTCCCGAACCGATCGAACTGGCCTCGGTGGAGCCGGTTGATCAGGTGATGACCGTCGAGATGGGGCGCGACTTCCGCGACATCTCCCTGGCTGAGAAAAAAGCCCTGGCTGAACGCTACAACCAGATCCTGCTCGGCCACAGCGACAAGATCATTGACACCCAGGCCGCCTACTCAGACGCCTTTAGCCGAATTATCCTCGCCAACTCCGAAGGTACCTACATCGAGCAGGAAAAACCATCGGTGGTTATCGCGGCCTTCGCCGTCGCCCGCGACGGAGATAACGTCCAGCAGGCGCACGAGAGCCTGTCATCCATACAAGGCTACGAGTACGTGCTAGACAAAGATGAACTGGCTCGCAAGGCCGCCCAGAAAGCCGTAGAACTGCTCACTGCCAAACCGGTCAAGGCTGGGCAATACACTGTGGTTGCCGACCAGGTGTTGGCAGGTGTCTTCATCCACGAAGCCTTCGGTCACCTCTCCGAAGCAGATTTCGTGTACGAGAACCCCAAGGCGCGCGAAATGATGACCTTGGGCCGCCGCTTCGGAAAGGGACTCCTCAACGTCTACGATGACGGCTCCATTCCCAACCTGCGCGGCACAACCCTCTACGATGATGAAGGCACGCCCGCCCGCCGCAACTGGCTCATCCGCGACGGCGAGTTGGTTGGGCGTCTGCACTCGCGTCAGACCGCCGCCAAAATGGGCGAGAAAGCCTCCGGCAACGCGCGTGCCATCAACTACCGTTTCGCTCCCATCGTCCGCATGACCAATACTGGCATTGACAACGGCGACACCTCCTTCGAGGACATGATCAAGGATATCGAACTCGGCATCTACGCCTGCGACGCCTACGGCGGCCAAACCCAACTCGAGAATTTCTCTTTCAGTTCGGGCTACGCCTACATGATCCGGGACGGCAAGATTGCCGAAATGGTCAAGGATGTGATCCTGTCGGGGAACCTGTTCACCACCCTCGAAAACATTGACGCTATCGGAAACGATTTCAAATGGCTGAACACTGGCGGGGGATGCGGCAAGGGCAATCAGTTCCCCCTGCCGGTTGGCATGGGCGCGCCGCACATCCGCATTCAAAATGTCGTCATCGGTGGGGAGTAGGACAAGTCTCTGACTTGTCCAGGAGAAACAAAATGGATATCTTGACTCAACTAAAAAAAGAGGCCGAACAGGTTGAAGTTCTCAGCCTGCAGAACGAAAAGACCACTGTCGAGTACGAGGCGAATCAACTCAAAACCTGCACTGTCGCCGAGACCAAAGGCACGGCGGTGCGCGTCATCCGCAAGGGAAAACTCGGTTTTTCTGCATCCACCGATGAGACGGTCGTAAATAAACTGGCCGCCAACGCCCTCGAGTCTGCCGCGTATGGCGACAAAGCCCCGTTCTCCTTCGCGGACCCCAAGCCGGGTCCCGCCGTCCGAACCTTTGACAAGGCCGTGGCTGACCTGCCCATCGCGCGCCTGGTGGAAATGGGCAGGGAGATCCTGGACTTGGTTTTGCGCGTCGAACCGGACGCCCGTTGCAATATCGGGCTGGAGCGCAGTATCGTCACCGCCAGCATCCGAAACCAGAAGGGCCTGGATGTTTCCTTCCAAACCTCCCCGCTCTCGCTCGGCCTTGAAATTGACCGCATCGAAGGCGACGATGTGCTCATCCTGTATGACCAGTTGGGCACCACCGTTTGGGATAATGATTATCTCGACTTTGCCCGCAATCTGGTGGAAAAACTAAAGAAAGCCCGCACCATCACCACGATTAAGCCCGGCAAAATGCCCGTCCTGTTCGCTCCCACCGGCACACTGGCCCTGGGTCTTCCGCTCAGCCAGGGCTTGAACGGCAAGGAAGTCTATAAAGGCACTTCGCCAATAAAAGACAAAGTCGGCGAAAAACTTTTCGATGAGAAGATCACCATCATTGACGATGGGACCATTGACGGTAAATTCGCCAGCGCCTCCTACGATGACGAGGGTGTGCCGCGTCGCCGCAATGTGCTTGTCGAGAAGGGCGTGCTTCGAGGCTTCGTCTATGACCTGAAAACGGCGGCCCAGTCCGGGGTCGAATCGACCGGCAATGCCTCCCGCCAGCTTTTCTATCCGCCTGAACCGTCGTTCACCAATCTCGTCATCCAGCCCGGCCAGACTCCCCTGAAAGACATCCTCTCCGGCATTGATGAGGGCATCCTCGTCGAAGACCTGCTTGGCATCGGTCAGGGCAATATCATCTCCGGCGCGTTCTCCAACCCGCTCGCCCTGGCATTCAAGATCGAGAAGGGCGAGATTGTTGGGCGCGTGAAGGACCTATCCATCGCCGGCAATATCTACGATTTGCTCAAGAACGTCGCGGCGGTGAGCAAGGAAGCGCAGTGGGTCTACAACACTTTCTATGCCCCGTACATACTCATCCCTGAGATGAACGTGGCGGGGAAGGGATAGTGATCAGTTTTCAGTGAGCAGTGTTCAGTAATCAGTGGAGTTTCTCCTCCTTGCAAAAGACCTGGCGGTTTTGCCAGGTCTTTTGCGTTTTCATGTGCGCGTTTATTGTTTCAACGGTTCGCGTTAGCCCGCTGGTGGGCGGGATGAGACAACACCGCTTTGACGGAACCGGCTTGAGCCCAGGAAACTGCCTGAAAACGCGGCGACTCCCACCAGTCGGGTGCAGGCTGTGTGTGCGACCTGTTCGCCCGAAACCGTCCGCAAGGGCGGAGGCTGGGCGG
>CAYJLS010000057.1:0-23157 GCA_964371065.1 uncultured Anaerolineaceae bacterium
CCTTTCAGCAGAAGCGAACGGATGATGACCAGGAAATAGCGCAGGGGCATGAGGTACGAAAGCCATTGCAAAAATTTGGGCATGGCTTCGAGCGGAAAGAAAAAGCCCGAAAGGAAAATGCTCGGCAGGAGCGTCATCCACACGGTGAGCATGGCTTCCTGTTGCGTGTTGGCGATGGTGGAGGCGAACAGGCCGATGCCGAGGCCCGTGATGAGGAAGATGCCCGACATGAGCAGGATCAGGCCGAGGTCGCCGCGGATCGGCACGCCGAACCACCAGTGACCCACGGCCAGCACTTCGATGGTATTGAAGAATCCGAGGATGACGTAGGGCATGAGTTTGCCGACGATCAATTCCCACGGACGGATGGGCGTGACGATCAACTGCTCAATGGTGCCGCGCTCGCGTTCGCGCACGACCGAGGTGGCGGTGAGGATGGCCGCGATGGCATACAGGATCATGCCGATCACGCCAGGGATAGTGAAGTAGGCGCTGATCATATCGGGGTTGTACCAGACAGTGGTGTGGACGGTCACGGGCGGCTGGACGCGCAGGTTCAGTCCGGTGCGGGCGAAACGCTCGGTGAGAATCTCGGTGGCGTGCGACTGGCTGATGAGTTGCGCGGCGGAGAGCGCGGTGGAGGCGCTGGTGGGATCAGAGCCGTCGAGGACGAACGCGACCTGCGCGTCCCCGTCCGCGAGACGCTCGGCGTAATCGGGCGGGATGATGACCGCCGCGCGCGCGTCCCCGCCCGCGATCAAGCGTTCGATCTCCGCTTCGGAGTCGACCGAGTACGCGATGCGGAAATAATCCGCGGAGCGATAGGCATCCAGCAGGGCGCGCGACTCGGGACTGCGGCTTTGGTCCAGCACAGCCAGCGGGATGTTGCGCACGTCGCTGGTGGCGGAGTAACCCAGCAGGAACAACTGCATGATCGGGATGACCAGGATCATGATCAGCGTGCGCGTGTCGCGGAAGATCTGGATGAATTCCTTGCGGATGATGGAAATGAGGCGTGAGTTCATGGAAACTCCAAGTCAAAGGATGAAGGATAAAGGATAAAGGATAAAGGATGAATTCATCATTCAGCCTTCATCCTTTAGTATGCCGTGCAGGAAAATATCAACGAAATGATCTAAAGCATTGATCTGCATATCAGGCGGTATGGCGCGGGCAACCAGCATTTCAGTGATGTAGTAGGAGAAAAACATGCCCAGGAAAGCGCGTGCCAGAACGAATGGCGGGATCTGGCGAATATTTCCATCCAGGCCCCCAAGTCGCTGGACCAGCGGCAGTACCATGGGCAAGAACTTCTCGAAAAGCCCCGGCACGTGGCTGGCTTTGAATTCGACGATCTCCGTCAACATCAGGTTTAGAAAATCGGGATGGTGTCCCAGTTCAGCGACCAGCGTATGCGCCGCGTTACGGACGAAATCCTCCACGGTTTTCCCCTCCACAGAATTGAGGATCGGAATGATCTGAAAAAAAGGATGTCGTTCCACGACAATGGCGCGAAACACATCCTCTTTCGACGGGAAGTGATTGTAGATACCACCCAACGCCAACCCCGCGCCTTCTGCAATCTGGCGCATGGACGTGGCCGCATAGCCCTGTTTGATGATCAGCGTGTACGCCGATTCCAAAATTGCCTGGCGGGTGCGTTCCCCTTTTGTGAGCGTTTCTTCGGGCATGGTTTCCTTTCTATAAATGAACGAACGTTCGTTTTTATTTTACGCACAAGTGGAAATTTGTCAAGATGGATTTCTGCCTCGGGCAGGATGTCTGGCGCTGTCTTGCGGAGCGAGTAAGGCTATAATCGGCGCATGTTCAACAAAATCCCACGCACCCTTCTTTTGCTGTGCCTCGCATTAACATCCGCTTGTGGATCGAGCGCGACGCCCGCGCCAACCGAAACGTCCGCGCCGACCGACGCCTCGACGCCCGTTAGTTCCGCGACTTCATCCCCGACGGAAACCCCGCTCCCCACGCTCACCTCCACTCCCCTTCCCACCGAAACGGCCACCCCGTCGCCTGTTCCCGTTGTGGAAAGCCTGGACGCCACCGTCGCCACCAATCTGCTCAGTTGCCGATACGGCCCCGGCCCCGAATACCTTTACCTCGACGGCTTGCGTGAAGGATGGAAACTCAAACTGGTCGGGCAGACCGGCGGAAACAACTGGGCCTGGGTGAAAGGCACAAAGAATAATTGCTGGGTCAACGTTCAATACCTGAAAATTGACGGCGACTTCAAAAGCCTGCCGGTCGTCTATCCCGACATCGCCACATTGCCGCGCACATCCTACTACCCGCCGACGAGCGTGCTGAGCGCCACGCGCGACGGAAACAACGTCACTGTCACCTGGCTGGCCGTCCTCATTAGTCCCGGCGATTACGAAAAGGAAAACATGTTCAACTACATCATCGAAGTCTGGCGATGCGAAGGCGGACAACTCCTCTTCGACCCGCTCGCGTCCAATCGCGAGACCGTCACTTTCGTGGATGAACCCGGCTGTGCTCTTCCTTCGCATGGCCGCGTCTTCGTGCAGGAAAAACACGGTTTCGCCGGACCTGCCGAAATCCCCTGGCCGTAAAACCACACCGATAGGAACAAAATGATCAAACGAATCCTTTTCACACTTTTTATAGCCGCGTTCGCCCTGTCTGCCTGCGGAGGGAACGCCACGCCAGACCCGGCCCTCGACCCCAACCTCGCCATGACCGCGGCCTTCGCCACCGTCCACGCCGCCTTCACGCAGACCGCGCTGGCCGTTCCCACCACCCCGCCTGCTCCCACCGAAACACCCGGTCCCACCGCTCCGCCCCAACCGACCCAATTTACACCAACCGTAAAACTGCCGGTCACCGTCACCACACCCGCCAACTGCCGTTTTGGTCCCAGCACCACCTACGCCGGCCCGGGCGCCTTCAAAACCGGCAAGACCCTCGAAGCCATCGGACGCGACGCCGGCGGGCAATGGCTGCTCGTCCGCGAGGTGGGCGCCAAAAAATCCTGCTGGGTCAACGTCATCACCCTCAACGTCCAGGGCGACGCGGCCACGCTGGACATCGCCCCGGTCGAGCTCCTGATCAACCCCAACTACCCGCCTCCCTCCAACATCAGCGCCACGCGCAACGGCGATCAGGTGGTAATTACCTGGAGCGACGTTCCCCTCACGCCCCAAGTCACCTACCTCGACAGCCGCTACTTCCTCGAACTCTGGCTGTGCAATGGCGGCGCGCTCACCTACGCCATCCTCGCCACCAACAACCTGTTCATTTCCGTCACCGACCAGCCCGGTTGCGCCGAAGCCTCCCACGCATTGCTCTACACCACCACCAAAGAAGGCTACTCCCAACCTGCCGCGATCCTCCCTTGGCCGTGATCCTCCACGATCTCTGTCTCGCCTGGAATTGGGAACACGACGCCGATTTCGTGCGGATATTGGATTCGACCTGCGCCGCGCGCGGACTGACCCTGCTTGACGTAAACGCGCGCACCCTGGGCGAAACTCTCCCGCTTCTCGCGCGACGGGAGGCCGGGTTCCGCGTTTTGTTGGACCGCGCCTCTGAAGCCGATCCCGCCTACCTGCCCCTCGTGGGAATCGCCAAATCCATCGGCGCGCGCCGACTCAACCCGCGCGAACTGGCCGACCATGCCTACGACAAGGTTGCCATGCACCGCGTCCTGTGCGAGGCCGGCCTCCACACGCCTGCCACCCTCATCCTGCCGCCTTACTGCGCGCAACCGACCCTGCCCGCCCCCGACCTGACTTCCCTGGGCGGACGGTTCGCGGTCAAACCCGCGTTGGGCGGCGGAGGCGATGGAGTCTCCACCGAAATCTCCGCCTTCGAGC
Source organism: uncultured Anaerolineaceae bacterium (assembly GCA_964371065.1). GTDB lineage: Bacteria > Chloroflexota > Anaerolineae > Anaerolineales > Villigracilaceae > Denitrolinea. The sequence continues at coordinate 3,855 of CAYJLS010000057.1, forward strand.
AGGTTTTGGTCGAACGCCAACAATTCCCCGGGCAACACTACCTCCTGCAAGCGCACGTCACACCCAAAGCGCTGGACGGTTTGCCAGCCTGGTTCCGCGTCATCTACTGCCTGGGGAAGATTTATCCCTCGTTCTGGGACACGAGCACGCACGTTTACGCGCGCGTCACTCCCGAGCAGGAGACTCGCTTCGGGTTGGGGAACCTGCGCGAGGTCACGGAACGAATCGCCCGCATCTGTTGCCTCGATCTGTTCTCCAGCGAGATCGCGCTGACCGAGGAGGGCCGCTTCCTGGTCGTGGATTACGTCAACGACCCGATTGACCTGCGCCTGCAATCCTGCGCCAAAGACGGCGTCCCCGATGAAATCATTCTCGACATCGCCGCGAGAATTGCAGAGACGGCAACCGAATCAGAAACCCGTTTTCATTGAGAAAACGGGTTTCTGATTTGTAGCGCACACTTGCCCTGGCGTGCAAGTGCCAGGGAATTGCCAATTTGCGTTATTTCTAATGCTGATGCGCGCCGTGCGCGTGGCCGTGTTCCATTTCTTCCTCGGTCGCGTCGCGCAGCCCCACCACCTTCACGTCGAAGTGCAATTCCTTGCCCGCCAGCGGGTGGTTCATGTTGAGCGTCACCGTTTCGCCCTCCGCGCTTTCGACGCGCGCGTACATTGGCTGGCCTTCCGGCCCGGTCAGTTCCATCTCGATGCCGGGTTTGAGCGGCATGTCGGCAGGGAATTCCGTGCGCGGCGCTTCGATAAATGCTTCCTCATCCACTTCCCCATATCCGTCTTCGGGCGCAACCACCACGTTCTTGCTTTCACCGACAGACATCCCGTCCATCTCTCGCTCCAGGCCGGGGATGATGTTTGCCGCACCGCACAAATATTCCAGCGGATCGTCGCCCGCGGATGAATCAATCACCTTGCCGTCCACGCGCAGGCTGTATTCCATCGAGACCACCTGGCCGTTTGCTACTGTTTGTTTACTCATCGTGTCTCCTTTTTATCTGGCACATAGACGCCAGGAATTTCGCCGATTGTACCCCGCTTTGAAAGCGATGATTTCCAGTGCGCCACGAACAAAGTTTTCGCTCATGTTGAATTATGCTATACTCGAATTGCGATGAAAATATATCTTGACACTTGTTGTTTGAATCGCCCTTTCGATGACCAGAGTCAGGAACGAATCCGACTCGAAACAGAAGCAGTGATGATTATTCTCGCGCGAATGGCGCTCAGGCAATGGTCATGGCTGGGTAGTCAGGCTTTGGAAATCGAGATCGAGCGAACGCCTGATTTCGATCAACAATCACGGTTGAATAGGATGACCGGGTTCATTAAGCAGGTTGTCGAAATCGGAGAGAATGAGCTGGAGCGCGCTCGCCAACTGGAAAAGATGGGATTCGGCGCATTCGACGCGACACATCTTGCCTGCGCAGAAAGCGGTGAAGCGGACGTGTTCCTGACAACCGATGATCGCTTGCTTAAGACAGCCAAGAGACATGCCAACCAAATCCAAGTTAAGGTGAGAAACCCTCTGGATTGGTTAAAGGAGATGATCTGATGAACGTTCAAATGATGACCCCTCAACAAATCCGCGTCGCGGGGATGGCGGCGCTTTCTCGTGAATTGGGCGTGGTGGGAATGATTCGCTTTATGCAACAATTCGAAATGGGACATGGTGATTATTCCAAAGACCGCCACACATGGCTGGATCAATACAGCGTGGACGATATTGCCAAAATGGTTCGTGAGAAAAAAGAAACTCAAAAGAAGAAGAAATGATATCGGAACGGCCAAAAGCCCTCGTGAATTACGGGGGCTTTTTTTTGGCTGTCTCCATATCCAAAAATACTGCAACAAAACAACAGTTTCAACGTAAAATAGAGTAACGTTCATTCCAGGAGGTTCTTCATGCCACCCATTCTCGAAGTCCAAAACCTTGTCAAAAAGTACGGCGACTTCACCGCCGTCAAAGGTGTTTCATTCAACATCAACGAAGGGGAAATATTCAGCCTGCTCGGTCCCAACGGCGCGGGCAAGACCACGACCATTTCAATGCTATCCACATTGTACGAACCCACCGCAGGCGACGCGACCGTGGGCGGGCACTCGGTCACGCGGGACCCGATGGCGGTCCGCAACATCATCGGCGTGGTGCCGCAGGACATCGCCCTCTACGAAGAACTGACCGCCCGCGAGAACCTCGTCTTTTGGGGGCAGATGTACGGACTCAGCGGCAAGTCGCTTAATGCGCGCGTGGACGAGGTGCTCGAACAGATCGGTCTCACCGACAAGGCGAAGAATCGCGTCAAAACCTATTCGGGCGGCATGAAGCGCCGCGTCAACATTGGCGTGGGACTGCTCCACAAGCCGCGCGTCCTGTTCATGGACGAACCCACCGTGGGCATTGACCCGCAATCGCGCCGCGCCATCCTCGACACGGTCAAAGACCTCAACCAAAAAGGCATGACCGTCCTTTACACCACACACTACATGGAGGAGGCGCAGGAACTCTCCGACCGCGTCGGCATCATTGACCACGGCGAGTTGATCGCGCTCGGCACACAGAAGGAACTCACCCAGCAGGTCGGCCAGACCGAAACGCTCATCCTGCACCTTGGCGAGAATGACGACGCCGAAGCGCTGGCGCAGTCGCTCCACGGCGTGAAAGATATTTTGGAAGCCACCGCAACCGACCACGAAGTCTCCGTCATCGCGCACGAAGCGGAGGATGTGCTGGCGGCGGTGGTCACAAAGGCAAATGAGCGCGGCATTCACATCCGCTCGATAGACATCCGCGAGCCGAATCTCGAAGCGGTGTTTCTCAATCTCACGGGGCGCGCGCTCAGAGATTAGAGAACAGATGATTAGAGAACAGTCACTGCTTTCTGCTCTCTGCTCTCTACTCTCTGTTCTCTCCTCCTGGAGACTGCTATGTTAAAAACATTTCTCATTGGCATCAAAGACCTGCGCCTCGTCTTCCGCGACCGCGCCGCGCTGACGTTCATGTTGCTGGCCCCGTTCCTGCTCACCATCGGCATGGGCTTCGTCACGGGGCGTTTCAGCGGCGCGAACAACAGCGGACTTTCCGACATCCCCGTCATCATCGTCAATCTGGACGACGCCGAACTGGGCGACGCGTTAACGGACGTCTTCCACTCGGAGGATTTGGCCGATTTAATGGAACCCACCGATTCGTCCGACCCCGAAGCGGCCCGCCGTTTAATTGACGATAACAAGGCTGCGGCCGCGGTCATCATCCCCGCAGGCTTCACGCGTTCCATCATCCCCGCCGAAGGGACGATGTTCGATCCGAATTTCGCGGAAGCCGATCCCGTTCAAATCGAAGTGTATACCAACCCCGCCATGCCCACGAGCGCGGGCGTGGTGAAGGCCATCGTGGACGAGTTCATCGGCCGCGTGGAGGAGGGGCGCACCAGCGGCATGACCTCCATCGTGCAGATGCTGACGACGGGAGTCATCACGCCGCAACAAGCGGAAAGCGAAGGGCGCGGCCTGTTCGAGAATGTGGATCAAACCGAGTCCACCGCGCTGACTTTGAAGACGGACGCGGAAGGCGCGCAGGCCGTGGATTTCGACGTGCTGGCGTACATGGCGCCTGGCATGGCTCTGTTTTTTTTGATGTACACCGTCACCTACGGTGGGCGTTCGATTTTGGCCGAGCGCGTGCAAGGAACCCTGCCGCGCCTGCTGGTCTCGCCGACCAGCCCCGCGCAGATTTTGGGCGGCAAGGTTTTCGGCATTTATCTGACAGGCTTCGCACAGGTCGGGATTTTGATCCTCGCCAGCGCGGTCTTCTTCCAGGTCAAATGGGGCGACCCGCTCGGCACGACCGCCTTGATCCTGGCGGCGGTCTTCGGCGCGACGGGCTGGGGCATGCTCATCACGGCTTTTGCGCGCAACCCAAGTCAAGTGGCCAACATCGGGACGGCGATCATGCTCATCTTTGGCATCCTCGGCGGGAGTTTCATCAACCTCGAACAAATGCCGCCCGCCGTGCAAGCCTTCAGCAAGATCACTCCCAATGCGTGGGCCATGGACGGCTTCACCACCCTCGCGCTGGGCGGCAGTCTGCGCGAATTGACCGAGCCGATCCTCGCGTTGCTCGTCATGGGCGCGATCCTGTTCGCGATTGCCGTGATGATGTTCGGCAAAAAGAATCTGGCACAGAAATAACCTAACCCCTTCATGCGTCATTGCGAGGCGGTGTTCTTCCGCCGAAGCAATCTCCTGCAAAGTTGGGGATTGCTTTACTCGCTTAGTCTCGATACGCCCCGAAGTGCATGGGGCTACTCGACCAGCGCTCGCTCGCAATGACGGAGGAAAAAGTGAAATTATGAAAAAAATATTTGCCATCGCATGGAAAGACGCCATCATCCGTTTTTCGGGTGTGTCGGAGTTGGTGTTCTTCATCATCCTGCCAGTTACCTTCACCTTCCTCCTGGCAGGTGGGACACCGAGCGGAGATGAAGACCCGCGCATCCGCCTGGTGGTGGTGGACGAGGCGAACACCGCCATCTCGGCGCAAATCATTGACGAGTTGGAGCGTTCCACCGCCGTCCGCCCCGAGGTGACCGACCGCGCCGACGCGCAGAAGCAGTTCGATGATCGCCGCGCTTCGACGGTTTTCATCATCCCCGCGGGCGTGGACGCCGAGTCCCTGCAAAGCGGCGCGGCAGAAGTGGAACTGCTCAAGCAACCCAACAACATCAACGCCACCGTGGTGGAGCGCGCCGTGCTGACCGCCATCCGACGCGTGTCCAGCGCGATCAGCGCGGCGCAAAATGCAGTCGCGCAACGCGAGGCGAAAAAGCCGTTCGCGTCCGAGGCGGAGAAACAAGCCTACTTCGAGAGTTCGCTGAAGATGGCGCAGAACATCCAGGCCGACGCGCCCGAGCGCGTGACCGTCACCGAAGGCGCGACCCCGGACCAGGTCGAGTATGACCCGAGGGCCAATTCGTCCGCGGGGCAACTCATCACCTGGGTCTTCATCCCGCTGTTCGGCATCTCGGCCCTGTTCGCCTATGAACGCCAGCAAGGGACCCTGCGCCGTGTGCTGACCACGCCGACGTGCAAGGCCACCTATCTGCTCGGGACAATTTCAGGGCAGGTGGTGACGGCGCTGGCGCAGATGACCCTGCTGGTGCTGTTCGGCATCTTCGTGATGAAACTGGCTTGGGGAGGCGCGCCGCTGGCATTGTCCGTCATCCTGACGGCCTCCGCGCTGGCCGCGGCCGCCTTCGGCATGACCATGGGAACCTTCGTCAAAACCGAGGGGCAGGCCAGCGGATTGAGCATCATGTTCGGCATGGTCTTCGCGCTGATGGGCGGTTGCTGGTATCCGCTGGAGATGTTCCCGCAGGCTGTTCAGCACGCCGTGAAAATCCTGCCGACCACGTGGGCCATGCAGGGTCTGCTCGACATCGTTCTGCGCGGCCGCGGTCTGGTGGAGATTCTGCCCGAAGCGGGAGTCCTGCTCGGCTTCGCGGCGGTGTTCTTCGCGGTGGGGGTATGGAGGTTTAGGTACGAGTAGTTCTACCGACTCCCGTAATCCTTCTTCGGCAATGACTGCAAATACACCCACACGGCGCGCAACTCATCGTCGCTCATGAATTTGTACGAACTCCAGGGCATGTACTTGGGATCCACCTGCCTGCCGTGACGCAGGCCCGTCCGAATGAAGTGGATAAAGTCCGCTTCCTCCCAGGCGGGCAGTTTGGAACCCGCGCCCCACGTCAGGTTTGGCGCGGGAGGCCAATCGGACGGGAAGCCGGGGATGACGCCGCCCGACATCGTCAGCCCGTGACAGACTTTGCAGGAATAGGTCAGGTACTCGCCATACTCCGCGGTGACTCCCGGCGCGGGCGCGGCGGGGCGCGGCGCGTCGAAGGGGATCAACTCAGCGGGTATGAACGTGATGGCAGGAACGAGCGTCATCACCACGCGACCGGTGAACGAGACCGAACTCGGCGGCTGGACATGATCCACGGGCGGGACACTTTTGATGTAGGCGATTACGTCCGCGAGATCATTGTCGCTCAAAAAATAAAATTCGGTGGAAGGCATGAACAACAGCGGAGTCCCGTCCGGGCGGAGGCCATAGCGGATGGCCGCGACCCAGTCCGCATCCGAGAAAGACGCGCCGAATCCGCCTTCGCCGCGCGTCAGATTCCCCGCGATCACTTGTCCGACGACGGGATCATCCAGGTAGATTTTCCCCTCGAGTTTTTCGCCGTGACAAGCCTCGCAGCCGCGGAACTGAAAGATGTGCTTGCCGCGCGCGATGGCCGCCTCGCCCGCGGGGATGGATAACGCGTCGGGCGGCGCGGCAATTACACGGTCCAGGCGCGATTCGGTTTTGATGTAAACGACAACCAGCGCGACGATGAACAGTCCCACCAGCGCGGCAGGAATAATCCCGACCCACTTCAGGAATTTTTTCATCTCTCCTCCAGGCAGGAAAATTCACGAGACCCGTTTATTATGACACAAGTCCTGCCTCGCGACGGGACTTGTGTCAATTTGCAGGAGTAGAGGCTTGGGTTAGCTTACCAGCAGCACCTTCGCGTACCGTCCGTGCAACCAGCCGACGGCACGCGCCAGGTGCATGGTCAAGGTCAACAGCAGGAAGCCACCCAGGCTGAATATCACTAATTCCCAATACGGCAGGAAAATCCTTTCATAACCAGTCGCTATGACGGGAATGTTCCAAACGATCTGCACCAGGGGCGCGAGCATGAAACCCAGCGATGCAACGATAAGCGTAGTCATCAACGAGAAGTAGAGGACACCTAACGGCATTTGTAGAATCATGTACAAGATTGCCAGCCAGACATTCTTATCAGTAACAAGCAGTTTGAGGCGTTCGAACCATTTCATTTCCTGCGCTCCAAACAGCGGACGACGCGGCATCCTCACACCGAGCAGAGCTTCCACGAGGCGCCCTTCCAATAAAGCCAATCCCTGCACCGAGAGCAGGAACAGAAGAGCGAACGGAAACCCGATGATCAGGATCAAAAATGAAAGGGACAGGGATAATCCAGTCACCGCCCAAGTGAAATAGATGATCCCTGTAACGAACGTAATGAACATGAACAATAGCGAACCCCAGGCGCGCGGGTCAACGTAAACACCAAAGACGCGGCCCCAAAAAGTATTGGGGCTTGCGGCTTGTTTCAGGGATGATGATGTGCGCCGCTCGATCTCCCGATAAGCGGATGTCGTTTCTTCGGGCGTGCCATACTCTTCGACAATAGATTTCAACGCCTCGGCCTCACTCACGCCGGGAGTCTTTTCACGCGCCGCCTCCAGCGCCAGGGACAAGTGTTCGCGCGCATCCGCCACCGCGTCCTGGATCAGCGCGGGGTCGGCGCCTTTCATTTCGGTTTTCAAAGCATCCAGATAATCTTCGATTGAATTGAACATGTCATCATCCTTTCAAGTTCGCGTCCACGAATTTCTTCGTTTGCTTCCAGATTTCCAGCCATTCTTCCAGGGCGGCCCGGCCATCTTTGGTAATTTTATAATACCTGCGCGGCGGACCCGAGACGGAAGGCTCCACGGTGCTTTCGAGCAGGCTGTTCTCTTCCAGCGAGCGCAGCACGGGATAGAGAGTCCCCTGCTTCATCATCGGGATGTCGGGTCCGCTTTCTTCGAGTAGTTTGGCGATCTGGTAACCGTACATCGGTTCCTTGCTGCGGTTCAACACGCTCAACAAAACCAGCGAAGAAGTGCCCGAATTGAGTTCCTTCTGAAATTTTTTGGTTTGTGCGCCAAGTTCAGTCATCCTTGCTCCTTTCCAACGGTAGTATCAATTTAACACTACTGATAAGTCAATCATAGTGCCAAACTGTTACTATGTCAAGGTTTTAAATAGTAAAAGTCCCGCCTCGCGACGGGACTGACTGAACACTGATGACTGATTACTGATTACTGATTACTGATTACTGGTCTTGAATCTCCGCGGCGCGCAACGTGTTCGCCATCAGCATGGCAATCGTCATCGGGCCGACGCCGCCGGGGACGGGGGTGATGAATCCCGCCACTTCCTTCGCTTCGGCAAAATTGACATCGCCGACCAGGCGCTGTCCGCTTTTCTTGGTGGCGTCCGGGACAGCGTTGATGCCCACGTCAATGACCGCCGCGCCGGGCTTGATCCAGTCGCCGCGCACCATTTCGGTTTTGCCGATGGCCGCGATAATGATGTCGGCCTGGCGGACTGTGCCGGGCAGGTCCTTCGTGCGCGAATGGCAGACGGTCACGGTGGCATTCTTGCCGATCAGCAAAAGCGCGGCGGGCATGCCCACGATGTTCGAGCGCCCCAGCACCACGGCATTTGCGCCTTCGATCTTCACGCCCGCTTTTTCAAGCAGGTAGATGCAGCCATACGGCGTGCAGGGAACGAACAGCGGCTCGCGTCCCTTCTGTGCCAGGCGGCCAATGTTGATCGGCGAGAAGCCGTCCACATCTTTCTCGATGCTGATGAGTTGCAGGACGCGCTCTTCGTTCAGGTGCGAGGGCAGGGGCAGTTGCACCAGGATGCCGTTGACCTTCTTGCTCTTGTTCAACTTCTTGATCAACTTTTCCAGTTCTTCCTGGCTGATATCGGCGGGCAGGTGATGACTCACCGACCCCATGCCCAGTTCCTCGCAAGCCTTGCCTTTTGCCCGGACGTAAGCCGCGGAATCCGGCCGGTCGCCAACTAGCACGGTCGCCAGCGTCGGTTTGGGTTTTCCAGCCGCGGTGCGCTTGGCAACCGTCGCCGCCACTTCATCTCTGACCTGCTGGGCGATCAACTTGCCGTCAATTAATTGAGCCGTCATTGGTTTGCTCCTTGGTGAAATCTGTGTGAAAAAATGCACCAGCATTATACAATCTTCCCCCATTCCGCAAAAGTGACACTTATCCCGAATCCCGAATTACGCCGCGCAGGGTGTCCCCTGTAGCATCCACCAGTTCCACCTCATCCAACTCATTCCAGCGCGGCGACGAAGCCGCGGCGCGCACACGCAGATAATTTTCCGTCCAGCCTTCCATCTGCCAGCCCCACTCATTCAACTCGGTGACAGACTCCCACAGCACGGACATCCTCCGCCCGACAAATTTTTGGCGATAGACTCGCGCGGACTCTTCAAAGGCCTCGCGCAGGATGGCATTCCGCTTCTTGCGGACCTCGGGCCGGATCTGCCCCTTCATTTTCGAGGCCGCCGTTCCGGGCCGCGCCGAATACGTGAAAACGTGCCCGCCTGCGAAATCCATCTCATGCACGAAGTCCAGCGTCTCGGCGAATTCCTCCTCTGACTCGCCGGGGAAACCCGCGATCACGTCGGTGGTGACCGCGGCTTCCGGCATGACCGACCGCGCCGCCGCGACCAACTCTCGAAACGACTCGGGCGTGGTCTTGCGCGCCATGCGCTTCAACACGGACCTCGAGCCGGACTGCAAAGGCAAGTGGAGGTGCCCGCACAGACGGCGGTCGCGCCACAGCCCGAAGAAGTCCGCCTCCAAATCCCAGGGTTCCAGCGATGACAAGCGCAGGCGCGGCGTGTCGGTCTGGTCGAGAATCGCGCGCACCAGTTCGCGCAGATGCCGGCCCCACTCCTGCCCCCACGAGCCGAGGTGGACGCCCGTCAGCACAATCTCCTTCGTCCCGCCTGCCAGCGCATATTGAATATCGCGGATCACCTCATCCAGCGGACGCGACCTCCCCTCCCCGCGCGCCACGGTGGTGATGCAAAACGTGCAGGCGTTGTCGCATCCGTCCTGCACTTTGATGAAGGCGCGCGTGCGGCGGTGAAGACCGGGCAATGGCTGACGCAAAATCGGCTCGACGTTAAACGTTAAACGTTCAACGTTCAACGTTTCAACCAAATTGTCTTTTTGTTCGTTTGTAACCACCCGCAGAACATTGGGCAGTTTCGCGGCTTCCGTGGGTTGAAGCGTCGCCCAACAGCCGGTGACAACTACCCGGTCCGCGCCGAGGCGAGCGGCCGCGCGGATTTTTTGGCGCGAGTCCGCCGCGGCGTCCGAAGTCACCGCGCAGGTGTTGACAACGGCCAGGTCCGCGCCCTGCGCCGAGGCGACGATCTCATGTCCCGCGGCGCGGAACTGGCGCGCCATCGTTTCGATTTCGCTTTGGTTGAGACGACAGCCGATAGTGTCCAAGTAAATTTTCAAGATGTTTCTCCAACAGTACTCATCACCCGCCACACTGAAGGCGCGGTTGGCAACATGCGCTTGTTAGCCATCACACCCTATAATTTGTTCCAGAACTGGCCTTAAGCAAATTTCAGCGTTCTCCAGCAATGCAATCTCTTTCAAATTGAAGCGTTTCTCTAATTCCTTAATCGCTTCGCTCCCCAGAAAATATCCCGTCTCGCTCTGGCCGCAGATTTCAAACCACGAGCCAAAAAACGAGGAGACAGGTTTGCCAGCATCCACGGTCCTCACAAATTCGGCGGCAAGCCAGCTTTTGTGACTTTGGCACCAGTCGAGCCAATTATCATCGTTGCCACCGCTCGCTTGATGCCAGGTATCCGAATCGAGAATCAGGCTTTCACAATGTTGGGCAAATCCTTCTTCGTAGAGTTGCCACCAAGGTCCAGAGCCGATGGGTTTCCCATCTTGCGCTCGCCAATAATTATGCGCAAGATGTCCAATCTCATGAGCAACCAAACCAGTGATAGTTTCAGGGGCGCTCCAGTCACTCTCGGCAATGTTTTCTAACCCAAACAAAATTGCTGGCGAACCACGAAACGGCGTCACCCATCCCGCGCCACAGCCGATGCCAACGTAGATAACGAGATTTGCTTTACTATCAAAGGCAAGCGCCTGTTGCGCTCTGGAGTAGATAGGCTCGCATAATTCCAGTAAGTTTTGATGAGCCTGTTGCATGGCAGGAAGTCGCTCGGTCAGATAGGGAAACACCTTCTCACGAGCAATCTGTCGCCAGTCCAAATTCTGTGACGAATAGTCCTCGATTTGGTGAGCCAGAAGTTCTGGCCATAGCGACATGTAATCCGTTGCCCAACCTTCTATTTGTTCGTCCAGGGGTTTGCCTTGAACCTTGGCCCAATAGGTCAAGAAGGCAGTAAAAGTATCAATAACTCGCACGTTAGACATTGTGTCACCTGCCAACACACGTAAGGCGGCTAACAAGAGTGTAACACGACATGAAAGTAGCGCTACATCTACGGTTGCAGCACGATGAACTGGTCGAAGATGATGTCCACGCCGCCTTCATCGAACGTGCCTGCCAGCAGGCCCACCTCGCCGCTGGTCAGGGTTGCATCGTTGACCTGCGAAATCGGGAAGCCGTTGACGTAAAACGTGAGCGTGTTCCCAATGCAATCGGCGCGCAAGTGATTGACGGCCATGCCCGTTTTGATATTGGCAGACAGCGCCATCTGATCCTGCCCCAGCAAAACGGATTCCAATCCGTCCGTCCGCCCGACCGCGTAATACCCGTCACTGCTGACGACGAAGAAATAAAAATGGGGGGCGCCTTCCACGTTTTGAAAGCGGCAGAGGATGCCGGCGCGGTTGGAGTCGGGACCGGCCAGTTTGGCGGTATCCACCTCGACGCGCGTGTCGGTGAATTGCTTTCCGGGCGTGGACCAGTAATTGAAATGCGAAGCGTTGATGAGGAAGCGGTACACGCCGCTATCATAATCCATAACGCCGCCGGGGGATGAGACGTGATCCCAGCCGCTGAGCGGGTTCGAGAAATCATCCTGGAACAGGACACTGCCCGAGGCCGGCACAGGCGATTCCACCGTCGGGCCGGAGATTCCTGTTGGCAGCGCGCAGGAAGTGAGAAGCAGGAGGAAGAATGTCAAAAAGAGTCTGAGATTTTTCATGTTGAAATCCTGTCAAAAAAGATTATGGGCAAAAGCGCAAAACTCACTTTGGGAGAAATCCCGCCCAGGCAGAATCCTGTCCGATGGGAATTTTCCACGCCTCGGCATCGCACAGGGATCAAATCCGCCGTGCTGACATACAAAGGTCTCCGACCCGTCCTCACAGCCCGCAGGGCTTCGTAAATTAGCACGGGTGATTTAATCCCCGTGCGGGCTATGGAAAATAGAGCGCCAGCAATTGCGCGGCCGCCCGGCCTTCGGCGCCTTCCGGGTCCAACGCCTGCGCCTGAAGCAGGTGAGCGCGGGCGGCATCCAGTTTGTTCATTTGAAGATAGGTGATGCCCAGATGCAGGTGCGCGGGCGCGTAGTCCGGGTCGAGGCGCAGGGCGGCCAACAGATTCTCCTCCGCCAGCCCGGTGACGTTCGCGGCGAGATACGTCCAGCCGAGCAGGTCAAACGAGGCGGCCTCGTCGGGGCGCAGTTCCAACACCTGTCGCGCGGCGGGGATGCCCACCTGCTCCACCCGAAAAAAATATTGCCCGCTAAATGTTGCCAGCGTGCGCCAGTAGGTTGCGTCGGCGGGCGCAAGTTCCGCGGCGCGCTGGTAGGCGGCCAACGCGGGCGGCAGGTCGCCGGCAAAGGCGTAGGCCTCGCCCAGCGCGGCCTGGAAGGCGGGATTTTTCGGCTGGATGGCGGCCGCCCACTGGAATTGCGCCAGCGCTTTTTGCGGATCATTCCTCCGCTTCCAATACAGACCAGACAGGGCGCGCACGTTGGCCGAGAACGGATCCAACGCCTCCGCCCGACGAAGTTCCCCGCTTCCATCCTGACCCAGGTGCTGGTTCGCCTCCCCGAGCCAGGCCCACGCTTCGGCGTTTTCCGCGTCCGCCGACGCGGCGCGCTGGAAGGCCACGCGCGCCAGCGCCCATTCCTGCACCAGTCCCAGCCCGCGCCCGATCACCACCAGGCGGCTGGACTCGTCCGATTCGAGCGAAGCCAGGTTGAGCGCCGAGCGCATGGACTGCGCCGCGGGATCGTAAGCCTCGTCCAGTTTTGCGGAGGCCATCAATTCGGGCAGGGCGTGATCGGGATCGAAAACGGAAAGGAGCAACCCCAAACGATGACGGGCGGCGGCTTGCGTGCCATCCAGCGCAATGTACTGTCGCATGGCGGCGGTCTCGCCCTCGAAATCCCCCTGCGCGTTGCGAGCCAGCGCCAGCCCGCGATAGAGGGACGCGTTCGCCCCGCCGTAGGTGTCCAGCCCGCGCTGGAGGGCGCGCGCGGACTCGTCGAACTGGCCGAGCTGGTAGTAGGCCGCGCCGAGGTCGCTCCAGCCGTCCACGGAAAGATGATCCGCCTGGCCCAGCAGGCGCGTCGCCGCGGCCAGGTCGCCGCCCGCCAAGGCGGCGCGCCCGGCGCGCTCCATCAGGTCGGTGCGCCAGAACAGCAGGGTCGCGGCATGTTCGAGGGCCGCGGCCGCCTCGAGCGGGCGATCCGCCGCGAGGGTAGAGTCGGCGCGGCGCATGTCCGCGTCCACGGTAAAAAACACAGGGGCCGCGATCAGTCCGATCACGGCGAGCAAAATGAGGAGTCGGGGAAGAAACGAGCGCATGTCGCAGGTATTATATCCGTTGAATGGCAGTATAATTGCATCTATATGGGCTCCCTTTCCAACCAGATTTTTTCGTTTATGACCAGCCAACAGGGCAGTGTGATCTACCACATCCTGCTGGTGTCTTCGATTGCGTTCGGGTTGCAATCCGCGTTCAACCATTGGCGTTCCAGCGATTTCCCGCAGGCGCGCCGCACGATGGTGGGGCTGGGGATTTTATTGCTGGTCAACATCCTGATGTTCATCGTCAGCGGGTTGGGCTGGCAACAGGCGCTCAACTTAAATGTCCTGTTGCCGCCGCTGGATCGCGCCTTCGTGCTGCTCGGCCTGGTGTGGGTCACGTGGCTGTGGGCTTTTCCCGAACCGAGCAATGCGGCAGACTCAGCCGCGGCGTTGCTCAGTTTGTTGATCGCCTCCATCGCGGTCCTCAGTCTCACCGATAAAACCGCCCTGGCCCAACCGTCGTTCAACGCCACCTTGCAGGACGGGCTGTGGCAAATGGCGTCCATCGGGTTGACCCTGGTGGGCGCGCTGATCCTGCTCATCCGCCGACCCAGCGGATGGGGGAACGGACTGGCATTTTTGATCCTGGCCTTCCTCGGCCACATGCTTTATCTGTGGAGTGACCGCTCGACGGGCGACTTCCCCGGCGCGGTGCGGCTGGCCTACCTGGCGGCCTATCCCATTTTGCTGACCCTGCCCCAGCGCTTCCCGGCCCCCACCGCCCAGCCGGTTTCCCTGCAACAGGAGGCCTCCACCCCGGAGCGCCGCCGTTACAGCACCGACCCGAAAACCTTCCACGCCCTGCTCGACCTGGCGGCGGAAACCAATACCACCAAAATGAGCCAGGCGGTGACGCGCGCCATCGCGCAGACCATGCTGGCCGACCTGTGCTTCCTGATTTACCTGACCGATAACAAGACCCAGTTGCAGATCGCCTCAGGCTACGACCTGATCCGCGAGGAACCGCTCGAAGGCGGCAGTCTGACCAAGACCTCCGTGCCGATGCTGGCAGGCGCGATCCAGCGCGGGCGTCCGCTGCGCCTGCCCGCCAGCGCAACCTCCGCCGACATCAAGGGGCTGGGCGACGTGCTCGGACTGGGCAATCCCGGCAACCTGATGTGCGTGCCGATGCTCACCAAAGAGAAGGAATCCATCGGCGGGGTCATGTTGCTCTCGCCGTATTCCAACCGCCTGTGGAGCGCGGAAGACCAGGCTTTTCTGGCGAACATCGCCGCTTCGCTGGTGTCCATCGTTCAGCGCGGCCAGCAGGTGACTTCGCTCCAGCAAAAGGAGCAGGCCACCCAGCAGTCGCTGGAAGAGGCGCTTGCCACACTCATCCAGGCCAAAACAGAGAACGAGCAATTGTCCCGCCAGTTGGAGCAGGCGGTCAACGCCCCGTCCGCCAGCGTGGACCTGTCCGCCGCGCAGGCCGAGGCGCAGGCGCGCATCGAGGAACTGCAAAACGAGGTCGCGTCCCTGCGCGCGGCCAAACCTGTTCGGCCGCGCGGCTCCAGCGAAGTCAACCAGTTGGAGAAGGAACTACGCATCACGCTCGAAGATACCGCCCACCTGCAAAACCAACTGGCCGAAGCCAACATGCGGATTCTCGAACTGGAAAAGAGGGAAAAATCCGAGCGGTCGAACGAACAGTCCGAAGTAGTGGCCTCCATCTCGCAGGAATTGCGCCAGCCGATGTCGTCCATCGTCGGGTACACCGACCTGTTGCTGGGCGAATCGGTGGGCATCCTCGGCGCGCTGCAGCGCAAATTCGTGGAGCGCGTCAAGACCTCCACCGAGCGCATCGGAAGCCTGATTGACGATTTGATCCAGGTGACCACGCTCGAATCGGGACTCTCGGAACTCAAGGCCGAGCCGGTGGACTTGAACATCATCGTTGATAATGCCATGTCGTATACCAGCAGTCAGTTGCGCGAGAAGAACATCTCCATGCACCTGGACCTGCCCAAAGTCATGGCGCCCATCCACGCGGACCGCGAAGCCCTGCAACAGATCCTCATCCACCTCCTGCAAAACGCGGGCGCGGCCACGCCCATCGAAGGCAATGTCTCCCTCAAGGTGCAGACCCGCCTGCAGGAGGACCAGGATTACGTCCTGATCCAGGTGAGCGACTCGGGCGGCGGCATTCCCTCGGAAGATCTGCCGCGCGTCTTCACCCGCCTCTACCGCGCGGACAACGTTCTCATCCAGGGCGTGGGCGACACGGGCGTGGGACTGTCCATCGCCAAAACCCTGACCGAGGCGCAACACGGTCGCATTTGGGTGGAGAGCGATCAGGGCGCGGGTTCCACGTTCAGCGTGCTGCTGCCCATCGCGCGTCCCGGTAAAGCGGGTGAGAGGTAACCCATGCAAGCCCTGCGACAACTGGGGGGAGGCCTCGTTCTCGGTTTGCTGTCTGTCGTGATCGTGATTGGCGGGATGTCGCTCGCGCTGGCTGAGGGTTACGTCCCCCAGCCGCCTCCCACGCCCACCACAACGGAACCCGCTCCCCCGCCTGCCCTGAGCGGCGTCGAAGGGTCCGCGCCGAGCGAGGCGGCCAGCCCCGCCTCCTCCATCCCGTCCCCCACTGAAACAATCACCGCTTCGCCCATCCCACCCACCAATTGTCCCCCGCCAACCGGCTGGATGCTGATCATCGTCAATCCCGGCGAAACGCTGGAAATGCTGGCGGCGCGCTACCACACCACGCTCGAAGCCCTGCGCACGGCCAACTGCCTGCTCTCCGATAGTCTCCTGCCGGGCTACGGACTCTACGTCCCGCCCCTGCCCACTCTCACCGCCATCCCGTGCGGCGCGCCGTTTGGCTGGGTGCAAATCATCGTCCAGCCGGGCGATACGCTCTTCCACATCAGCCAACTCTACGGCGTCACCGTTTCGCAACTTCAGCGGGCCAACTGCCTCGGCTACTCCACCACCCTCATCACTGGACAACGGCTGTGGGTGCCAAACGTGGTTACCAGCACGCCCTCCGCCACGCCCATCAATATCGAGTTCGACACGCTAACGCCCCTGCCAACCGCTCAGCGAACTCCGTCCCCGCCAACATCCACGCCGGAACCGCCGACCGCGACTGCGACCGCGACGGACGTTCCGCCGAGCGAGACTCCCCCACCGCCGACGGACATCCCGCCGAGCGAGACTCCCCTACCGCCAACGGAAACCCCGTCCCCGACGGAAACGCCGACCCTACTGCCGACCCCGTAGCGGGCCGCTGTTTCAAGACGCGTTCGCGGCGCACCGGGACTCGAATGGGGAGGATGCCCGTCCCCCCGCGTGCGCACGCAAACCTTGTCAGAGAGCGGAGCCCAAATGGGGATAAAATCCCCATTCTATTTTACAAAGCCCTTCGGGCTAACCCGGTTTCATCTTTCATCTTTCATCTTTCATCCTTCCTCCTCCCCATGCCCCTCCGTCGAATTGCGTTCCTGCTCATCCTCTTCCTCACTGCCTGCGGGGGACAACCCACCCCGCCGCCTGTGTACGGACTGCCGTTTATCATCATCACCCCGGCGGGTCTCGCCTCTCCCTCGCCCACACCCTTCCAGCCCGCGCTGGCGACGCCCTTCCCCACCATTTCCGTGGACATGTACACCACGCCCCTGCCGCCCCTGGTCCTGCCAACGGAAGTGGCGGGAGTTCCCACGCCCGACCCCGGCGTGCCCTATCCCACCGCCGCGCCGCCTCCCGCGCTCACGAATGTGTACGAAGGCCCGGACGTGGTCACCTTCCTGTTGATCGGCTCGGACAAACGTCCCGGCTCCACGTTCCGCACCGACACAATGGTGGTCGCGATCCTGCGGCCAAAGGATGACCAGGTTTCGCTCATCTCCATTCCGCGCGACCTGTGGGTCTACATCCCCGGCTGGGAAATGCAACGCGTCAACACCGCCTACATGCACGGCGAGTTAACGGGTTATGCCGGCGGCGGTCCACAATTATTGAAAGACACCATCGAGTACAACCTCGGTTTGCATATTGACCACACCGCCATGGTCGAGTTCGACGGTTTCCGCCGCATCGTGGACACGCTAGGCGGCGTAGATATCCCCGTCGCATGCGCCTACACCGACTGGCGATTGATTGACCCAAGTTACGATCCCGAAAACGAAAACAACTGGTACCTATACACTGCCGGACCGGGCATGCTCCACATGGACGGCGACCTTGCGCTCTGGTACGCGCGCTCCCGTTCAAAATCAAATGACTTCGACCGCGGCCGCCGCCAGCAGGAAGTCATCCGCGCCATCTACGCCCGCGCGCTGACCGGCGACACACTGGCGAAAATCCAGCAACTCTACAACGACCTGAACACGCTGGTCGCCACGGACCTCGGGCTGGCTGACATCCTGAAACTGGCTTCGCTGGCCCCGGGCTTTTCCAACGCCGATTTTCGCAGTTACTACATCCGCCCGCCCATCGTCAGTTCGTGGATCACGCCCGGCGGCGCGTACGTGCTGTTGCCCGACCAGGCCGCGTTGCAGGGACTGGTGACGCAGGCGCTGACCGCCTCCGCGCAGGCTGTTGTCAACGAGACGATCATGATCGAGGTCCAGAACGGGACGCCGTTCGAGGGCTGGGACGCGCTGGCGGCTACGCGCCTGAACTACGCCGGTTACGCCACCCGTCTCGCGCCCGCCGACCGCCGCGACTACGCCACCTCCGTGCTGGTGGACCTGACCCCCGCACAGGAATACAACCGCAGCGCCATTCTGTTGAACGTGCTGGGATTCCTGCCCGGCCAGTTGGTGTCTTTGCCCGACCCGAACAGTTCAGTGCAATATCGCCTGATCCTCGGATACGATTATCAGCCATGCTTCCAGCCGGAGTCACTGTCACCGTGATGGGGCGATTGAAATCGCCTCAACGTCTGCAAAGTCCACCTTCGTGGACTATAATAAGCGCGGCCTTCAGACTGTGAGGAATGATGAACATCCACCCTGTTACTGTCAATTTACCCAAGCCTTTATACAACCGCGTCCGAAAACGCGCCCAGCAGACAAAGCGCAGTGTGGAATCCGAACTGCTGGCCGTAGTTGCGGCGGCCGTAGCCAGCGACGAAAACCTGCCCGAGGAACTCGCCAGCCTCGAAGCGAACTTGTCCCTGCTGGACGATGATTCCCTCTGGCGCGCCGCCCGCGCCCGCATGGATTCCCGCCTCGCCGCGCAACTCGAAGCATTACACTTGAAACGCCAGCGCGAAGGCTTGGATGATTCTGAAACACAAACCCTGGCCGGGCTGGTGCGCCAATACGAAAGACACATGCTCGTCCGCGCGCACGCCGCCGCCCTGCTAAGAGACCGCGGTTTTAATGTTTCCGAACTGCTCTCCGGCGCATGAGCGAACAAAGTATTCCAAAGGCGTTACGCCAGCGCGTTGCGGAGCAGGCGCATTTCCGCTGTGGATACTGCCTGACTTCGGAACATATCGTCGGCGCGCCGATGGAAATAGACCACATCATCCCCTTGGCTCTGGGCGGACCTACCGAGGAAGAAAATCTCTGGCTGGCATGCTCCCTTTGCAACGATCATAAAGGCGGCCGGATCGCGGCGCTTGACCCTGAAACGGGAAACATGGTGCGGTTGTTTAATCCCCGATTCGAGAATTGGAACGAACACTTCACTTGGAATCTGACCGGCGATCACATCGAGGGTTTAACGCCGACAGGCCGCGCCACCAGTATTGCGTTGAACTTGAATCGGCCTTCCCTTGTACGCGCACGCCAGTTGTGGATACGAGCAGGCTGGCATCCGCCACGCGATTAATCGGGAAATCGCAATAAAACCCC
>CAYJLS010000058.1:0-23006 GCA_964371065.1 uncultured Anaerolineaceae bacterium
TAATGAATAGTATCCAGCCCCTTCTGCCAGGAAATTTAATAAACTTCGGTTGACCAACTTGTCAAGCAAATCCAATGCACCACCATCCTCTTCCAATCCCCACACCGCCTTGGCCGATTGCATCACAAATGGCGCGGTAAACACAGACACCAGTCGGAAATACTTTTTCAATTCTTCCGAGAGCAATTGATACGAGAGGCTGAGGGTTGCTTCTACATCCAAGTCGTGGTCGTTATCGCGGCGCAAGCGTCCCAAGCGCGTGCGCTCATCTGTCAGGCGGGAAATCAGGGTGGATGGTGTCCAGTTGGCGCTGTCGTCCAACAATGAGGCGGCCACGCGCAAGGCCAACGGTAAACGTCCGCACAGTGCTGCCAGTACGGTTACTTCATCGTCAGTTGCCTCTTTCAATTTGAGTGAGGCCATCCGCAACAATTCGACGGCTTCGGTTTCTGAAAGCACATCCAGACGCAGAGGGTTCAATCCGAATTCGGTCAATCCGAAATGCAATCGCGAAGTGATGATCGTGGCAGAAGGCGCGGGCGGAATTAGCGGTCGCACCTGGGCGGCGTTGGCGGCATTATCCAGCAGGAGCAGGGACTTTTGCGCGGCAAAGGTTTGTTGAAATAAGCCTTTCAATTGTGCGGGGTCATCGGGAAGTTTCTGATTGGGGTAGAACGGTTCCAGCAAACGGCGCATGGCTTCTTCGGGGGCCAGTGGGTTTTCAGAGGTACCAAGCAGGTCAATGCTCAGGCGCGCGTCGGGATAACCGTCCGCGATCTCCTGTGCCAGTTTGCGCGCCAGTTCGGTCTTGCCGATGCCACCTCCTCCGGTCACGCCGGTGATGATTGCGCCATGCGAGAAGGCAGCTTTCAAGTCGGCCAGTTCCTTTTCGCGACCTGTGAAATCGATTACTGGTGCTGGGATAGTAAAGAGTGCAGAGGCAGTCTGCTTTTCTATGATTTGCTGGATTTGTGTAATAGTGGCATTGTCGCCAGTGCTGATAATCGAATTTACAGCATCGCCGCCAATTGCGATACTTCTGTCACCCGCACGAATGGCGATTTGCGGTTTCTTGCTGGCATGTCTATTGCGTCTCGGCATCGTCCCTCGCACTCAAGTGAATTGCCTCCATTGTAGAGATGATTACGAGAAAGCGCAAGTATTAAAGTTCACCCACCCACCTCTGTAATCCTGTGTAATGAGTGAGACTGAAACAATTCGCCCGGCAGAAAATTGCTCCGCCGGGCAATTGATTTTATTTCGACGGCTTCCACACCCCTCCCCTACCCTCCCCAAATCCGTTCAAGAGATTGGGATGCGAACAACACTCTTTTGTTCGGATTTGGAGAGGGTGTAGTGATGTTCAACCACCCTTCTGCCTTTCCCACAAGTGACGGTCGAGGTTGTCCTCGGGGTCGAGCAGGCTGGGATGGACTTCCTCGCGCGCCTTGAAACCGTGACGCGTCCACAAGTCGAGGGCCAGGCGGCGCGGGTCCGAGTCCAGGCCTTGTTTGGCGAAGTACTCGCACAGGCGCGCCACGTCACGCGAGAAGATGGCGAAGGCGTTGCGATTGCCCGTCGGTGAGACCACCTGTGGGAAGTCTATCAGCGTGATGTTACCTTCCCAGTACAGGATGTTGTAAGCCGACAGGTCGCCGTGGACAAATCCATGCGCCAGCAGGGTCTCGACGTTGCGCATCGTCCGCTCGAACAGGGGCTGGACCTCGTCCCGCTCCAGCGCGACCTCGTTGAGGGTCGGGGCGGAACCGGACTCGTCGCCGATGAAGTCCATGGCGATGGTGTTGCCCGTCCGCGCGTAGGGACGCGGGATGTCCGCGCCCGCCGCGAAAAGTTCCTCCATCGCCTTGAACTCGTGCGCGATCCACGACTGGTGGCGGAGTTCCTCGCCGTAAGTGGAACGCTTGGCAATGGCGTGGACTTCGGCGTCCTTGAAAATCTTATTGCCTTCGCTATCCAGGTCGGTGCGGCCTTCGCGATACTGCTGGTCATTTTTGAGGTTGCGGAGTGTGCGCGGACGATAGACCTTGGCGGCCACGAACTCCGATTTGCGCGCCGCCGCGCCCGGCTTGCACAGGTAGACCGAGGCCTCCTTGCCGGCTTTGGCCTTGCGGAGTACGTCGCTGATCCATTGATGGTCGGCGAGGTCAAACAGCGAATCAAACAGCCAGGCCTCCTCGAAGCGGGCGGCCTTGTAGGTGAACTGGATTTCGCGCGCAACCTGTTGGGCGCGAATGAATAACCTGGCTTCCTTTTCGCGCCGGCCTGATTGGCGCTTTTTGGATACGCGCGCGCCGATAGGCTGTTCAATGTCTTCTGTGTGTGTATCGTCAAGTTCTTCGATGAACTCGAGGAGTTGATTCTTGGTCATTTCTTTTGAGTGTGACTAAAATCAGTTGGTAGTCCGACTATCGTTTCTTGGAGTGTAACTGCTCAACCGTCCTTGCCACGGGTTCATTAATTTGGACGTTCGCAAGTTCAAGCGATATTTTGTCACCAGAACACGTTGTCAACGGATGGGGAAACGGACACCTGCACCGACCGCAGGTACGGTGTAAGCGGATGGAGAACAGCAAGACGAGGAGTCGCCACATCCGTTTATCCGTTTAATATCCGTTGACCATAGATTGTTCCGCCCAGCGCGAGGTGGAACAGACCTTGTCAAAATTGCCTAAAGGTTGACCAACTCGATCAACCAGATTTAGTCACACTCATTTCTTTTACCTTAGAAAGTGTCTGAAAAGTCTGGATTTTTCATCACGAAGGCACAAAGTCACAAACACACAAAGGAAAAAAACTTCGTGACTTCGTGTCTTGGTGGCTTTGTGATAGGGTTTTCAAACACTCTCTTATAGTCTCACTGCCCAAAGCGGAGCGACCGATGGTCGAGTAGATGCTGAAGGGCAGGTTGGTTCAGGTTACCCCGCGTTAAAACAAAAACCGCAGGGCTGGTGCGCCTGCGGGGAGAACGACTGCCCAGTCCTGACGGTCTGGGTCAGGAAAGTCGTTACTACATGGGGACTACGAGATGCAACTCGCAGGAGGCGCGCCAAAACAGAGGATGGATAACGTGCGGACTTGGGCTGTCATGTCGCGTACCTCCTTTCAGGTTAAGATGTTTGGATTCTAGCCGCGTCTCTTGCATGCGTCAAGGAATGGAATTACCTGGTTTGCCAAATTTCCTCTACGAACACAGCCTCGTCCCCTCCCGGCCAGGATGGGCGACTGAGTCTCAAATAGCGCGAATTTCCAGGTCGGACAAGTCAATGACAGCGCCCACTTGGGTCAGAAAATCCAGGCCGATAATCCCGTCTATTTCAAATCCATAATTCATCGCGCCGACTTCGATTTCAAAAGAATCAACTCCCAGGTCTCCGATGCTCAGACGGTCCACTTGCTTGGAAAAGACAAATTCAGAGCCGCCCACGCCGCGAATTCGGTGTACGAAATCATCAGGCTCGTATGTCAATCCGACGACGCTGATCTCATCTGTAGAAAAAATCGTGCCAGCAGAACCCGTATCGAGTAATACATTCTTCAGGGTTATCTGCTGGCCGCGATAAGTTAGCGTTGCGGAAATATATGGCAAACCGCCCTTGACTCGAATTTTCATCGCGCCCCTCGTATTCCAAGCCATCTCCGTTCCGTCACATCCAGCGTCGCGCGGCTGGTGTGAAAAACGTACATTTCCCGCGCAGGCTCTTCGCGATGCAATTCTGTGTACGTGTGAAGAGCGGCGGTAGAATCAGAGAACGATCCGAGCACAGCCAATTGATCGAGGATTCTTTGATTAGCCTTCGTGCGCGCTTTGATGGCCTCGATTAGAAGCCATTGCTGAGGATAATGTTCGCGAATTTCCTGCCATTTCATAGCGGCTCTCCTTCAATGCGATTATAGCACGCGGCAAGGTCAGGGTTCCAGCAACACTTTGAGCGTGCCATGCTGGGCGGCCTGTTCAAAGGCTTTCGCGGCCTCCCCCAGGCGGAACTGCGCGGCGATCAAAATAGTGGGATCCACTTCGCGGCTTTCCAGCAGACGCAGGGCGGGCGCGAACGGTCCGCAACGCGAGCCGAGCAAGGTGATTTCGTCCACCACGATGGAAGAAAGGTTGACTTGGATATCGCCCTTGTAGGTGGACTTCAAAACCAGCGTCCCGCGCGGACGAACGGCCTGCCGCGCCAGTTCGAAGCCCAGCGGCGACCCGGTCGCTTCCA
The DNA here is from genome assembly GCA_964371065.1 of uncultured Anaerolineaceae bacterium. Classification (GTDB taxonomy): domain Bacteria; phylum Chloroflexota; class Anaerolineae; order Anaerolineales; family Villigracilaceae; genus Denitrolinea. Next base: position 4,233 of record CAYJLS010000058.1, read on the forward strand.
CCACCACATCCCAGCGGCGTCGCGGGAGTTCATCCTCGGCGATCAAGCGGATGCCGCGCGCTGTGAGCAGGTTCTTCTGCAACGCGTGACGCGCCACCACGCGCAGGTCGCAGCCGGTGAGCGCCAGCGTCTGCGCGATCAACTGTCCCAGCCGCCCCGCGCCAATCAGCAGGACGCGGTCGGTGGGCTTGATTTGAATCTGCGTTTGAATTTCCAGCGCGGCGGCCAAAGGTTCAGTGAAGACCGCGGCTTCGTCCGGGACGGAATCGGACACGCGCTGCAAATTCGCCAGCGGCAAAGCGGCATATTCCGCGAAGACGCCATCCCGATTGACGATCCCAAGCACGGTGCGGTTCTCGCAATGCGTGGGACGTCCGCTCAAACAGGCTTCGCATTTGCCGCACGCGGCATTGATCTCCCCCACCACGCGCTGGCCGATCCATGATTTGTCCGGCGCGTCCACAACCTCGCCCACAAATTCATGGCCGAGGACGCCGGCGTAGGGATAGTAGCCCCTCACCAGTTCAAGGTCGGTGCTGCAAATGCCGGCCTTGCGAATGCGAATGAGGGCTTCGTCGGGCTTGCGCGGCGCGGGGATGTCGCGCACGGAGATTTGTTGATTTTCCAGCCAGACCGCTTGCATGGTTACTCTTCGAGGGCTCGTAAATAAGTAGCCGTGTAAAAATAACTTCCCGATTTCAAGGTTCGCGAGCAGTTGAACTGCGAGCCGTCAGCAGTCCAACTGCTGACGAAAACACGAAACTTATTTTTACACAAGTCCTAAACAACCGGCTATCCCATCGCGACCGCCAGCACGTCGTAATACGTCCCAGCACCGAAGCCGTCGAACAGGACGTGGTCGCCGAGTTTCAACTTGGGCAGTTGACGCAGGAAGGCGATCATGTTGGAGGCCGCGCTGACGTTGCCAAAGTCGCTGATCAGCCAGGGCATGGGGAACTGGATACCCAGGTTTTTCAGGTGTTTCTCTTTGAGTTGGTTGATCTTGTAATTGGCGTGATGGACGATGGCCACCGCGATGGAGCGGTCGGGCGTCCCCAGTTTTTCCATCAGGCGGCGATAGGCCTGATAGACCTCGGAGACGACCTCCACGCCGGTTCGCACGAACAGTTTGACCATGCCCATCGGGCCGGCCATGTCTATCGGCGATTCGCCCTGCGGCTCGTGCATCAACCCGGCCACGCGCACAGACTGTCCGCTCTGGGTCACTTCGAGCAGGCCCTGGTGGGAGTGCGGGTAGTACATGCGCACGGCCAGCACGCCGCGTTCATCGAAAGCCTCGCGCTTTGCCCCCACCAGGAATTTCATGGTCTGGCCGGGGATGAGACCGATGACGCCCGCGCCGTTGCCAAACAACTGCAGGGCGTTCTTGTCGCGCGTGCGGCGCGTGAAGCGGCTCAAACCTTCGATGCCGCCCACCAGCGTCTTTTTGCCGTACAGTTCCTCGGCGATATTCATCTGGCCGGGAGCCGCCAGGCCGGGGTTCAAGGCCAGGTTGAGGCCGCCCATCGAACTGTCGCAGGCCTTGTGGACGCTGACCTTCAACGCCTCCGCCGGGATGCCGGCCCGCGCCGCGATGCGCTCGACGTAATCCGGCGCGACCGGCCCGCTCATGCCGATCAGCACCGCCTGGACCTCGGAGGGCTGCCAGCCATTGACGAGCGCCGCCTCGCGCAGCAGGCGCGCTCCGACCTCCACCTCCACTTCCAGGTGATCTTCGGCGGACAGGTCGCGGATGTGGTGGCGGCGGAGGAATCCCAACTCGGCCAGGTTCATCACTTCCTGCGTCTCCAGCGGCTCGCCCAGCCGTTGTTCGACCAGTTCCTTCAGGTGCGCGTTATCGTAACTTTCCCCCCAGGCGCCGTACACGCCGCCGATGCCTAACTCGGGATTGGCAACGCGCTCGAAGCCAAACGGGACGCCGCCGCCGACCGGAAGCGTTTCCCGCTGGACGGAAGGACGCTCAAAGAAGGATGGGGCGGACGCGCCCGCATTGTTTACAGATGGGTTTTCGTTCATAGGTACTTGCTCCTTTGTGGGTTACAACCCGTCCAAGTGCGTAAAGCCTCTCGATTTTCGGTTCATTGGAAATTGGCGTGGTGTACCGCCAGTTCTGACGGCAGTCCTAAAGGATGCTTCGCGATTGCACTGCCGCCCCCCAGCAGTGCAACTGCCGGCGCAACAACCCCGGCGATTCCCAGAGAGCCTGATTTTCCGTATCCGTTTCACGGCGGGTTCTTCACGTACTGATCGAAAAATCGGACGGTCGCTTCCATGAACTGGTACCAGGCCTCGCCGATGAAGGAATGGCGCTGGCCTTCGTAGGCAACCAGTTTGACGGGCTTCTCCGCTTCGAGAAACGCGTTGAACAATTTGATGGACCATTCGGGCGGCGTGCCGGATCGTTCCGCGCCGTCCCACGTGCCGTAGTGGATCTGCACGGGGGCGGTCACGTAATCGAGATGATCAATGGGCGAGATCAGCCGCAGGGTTTCGGGGTCGCTGGCGGCTTTGGAGAACGCATCCAGCAATTCGGCGGGCAGGTCGGGCGGGAGGATGTCCGAGGAGTTGCAGTCGGCGCGGCTTTCGCCCGCGATCACATCGCCGAAACAGCCCAATCCCCAGCGCGCCAGCGCATCGGCCTGGTCCGCACTGACGGTGGAGTATAGCACGGCGGCGCGGACCAACGGTTGCCCTTCGGCGACGCCTGGTCTCGGTACGCTCCCTTCGGTCGCTACCCGACCACCGGTTCCACTCAAGGTGGCGTTATTTCCGACGATGGTGAGCGCTTTCATCGTCACCGCGCCGCCCATGCTGTGGCCCCACATGCCGACGCGCGCCAGGTCGGCTTCGGGGATGGATGGGATGGCGACCAGCAGGTTGACCACGTCAATGGCGAGGCCGGAGTAAAAGAGGCTGGCGCCATAATCGGACGTGCCCCAACTGCGATAGTCGGAGGCGAGAGTGAGGTAGCCGCGCGTGTTGAGGAATTCCGCGGCCCGGTCGGTTCCGTCCCCGGAGCGGTAGGCGGAGCGCGAAAAATAACCGTGGTTCATCACAATGACGGGATACGGCGGCTCGCCGCGCGTGGGAATTTGCATCACGCCGCGGATGTTCAACCCGTCGGAGGGATACTCGATCAGATAACTGGTGAAATCCTTCGTCTCTTCGATGACACCGAGAACGGTCACAGCGCCGCCCGGGTAGCCGCGCTGGCGCAGGCCTGCGATGGTGTACGGTTGGATGGCCTGCCGGTAGGTCAGCGTGGCGGTGGGAATGGGAGTGCGCGAGGGAGTCGCGGCGGGGGTGGCGGGGAGAGGCGCGGGGGAGGAAAATGCCTGGGACGGCGCGGCCGGCCCGAGGTCCGCACGTGAGGCGCAGGCGGTCAAAATCAGCAGGAGCAGGAGAGAGGTCGGGCGCATTGTCCACGATTATACTTGGCGGCGCAAGTCGAATTGTGCTATATAATACCCACGGTTGAAAATTGCGCTTTCTGCCGTCTAAAAAAGCGCAATTTTCAACCGTGTGCGGTATAGTTGATTATCCAAACCCGAGAGGAGCATCGTATGACCATCCAATTGATCTATCCCGTGAACGGACCGATTACCCAGAAGTTTGGCGAGAACCCCGGTTTATATTCGCAGTGGGGTTTCCCCGGGCACAACGGCGTGGATTTTGGCATCTCGAACGGAACGCCGGTGTTGGCCGCGGCCAAAGGAACGGTGGACAAGGTTTCCTTTGAAGACGGCGGTTATGGGAACTACGTGAAAATCAAGCACATGGACGGCGCGACGGCCTATTACACTTACTACGCCCACCTGATGCAGGCCAGCGTGGCGGCGGGCCAGGGTGTGGAGGTCGGCGCGGTGATCGGCTACAGCAACAGCACCGGCACCAGCACCGGGCCGCACTTGCATTTTGGCCTGCGAAAAGCGGACACGAGCGGCGCCTACAAGGGTTACATTGACTCCCTGCCCTACCTGACGGGACAGGTGGCTTCGGGCGAAGACATGCCGGGCGCGGTGGCGCTGCCGGATATGAAGTTCGAGGTGATCAGCGCGGAACTGAACGTCCGCAACGGGCCGGGTGTGAATTTCAGTATTGTGAGCAAGTTGAAGAAGGGCAAGGTCGTGACCACCAAGCGCATGTATTCGGAAGGCGCGTGGATCGAGATCGAACCCGGCAAGTGGTGTGCGGTGACGTTTGGAGGCGTGCAAAATTTGAAGGTGAAGTAGGGAAAAGATGAAGGATGAAAGATGAAAGATGAAGAGGGCGGATGCCACGTAGTAACGACTCCGCGAAGCGCCCTGTGGGTTAGTCGTTTGGAGGTGGGACGACTAAAGTCGTCACTACGTGGAGGGACTACGTGGTTCTTTTTAAGAGCAGGGTGAAAAATAATCCGCACAGGGCGTAGCCGAAGAACATGCTGGGCATGTGCCAGATGATGGCGGTGGTGAAAGGGTGATAGTAGGCGTGCGCCTTGAAGACGAACAACCAGGCGAGCGGGGATGCGAAGGAAATCCACAGCGTGGCGAGCAGGGCGCGGGCGGCGGACGTATCTCCCAGTTTGCCGCGGCGCAGCCAGAGGACGAGCAGCGCGAGGACGGTCACCGCCGCAAACAGCCAGAAAATATGGATGAAGCGCACGCCCGCGACGATGGCTGTTTTGCCCGTCACCGTCTGAATCACGGCGAGCAGGCTGGACTTCTGGCCGGCCGCGAAAAAATCCGAGGCGGACGGGTCGAACGGGGTGCCAAACGTGCGCCGCCCCATGGTGTTGAGGATGTGCAGGAGGCCGTCAGAGAAGTTTCCCGTCACCGAGCCGATCTGCGCAGCGAGGACGAGGAAAGAGGCGAGGACGCCGACCGCGCAGGCCAGCCCGGTCAGCAGGAGGCGGCGGGTGAAGCGCGCGAGAGTCCATTTATCCTTGAGGGCGTAATAGATAAGGGCGGTGGCAACCATACCCATGGGCGGGAGCAGGAAGTCGTATCCGCTGAGGAAACCTTTGAGGAAGATCAGCCCGCCGACAGTCAGGTAAAAGATGCGTTCGCGCAGGAGGCCGCTGCGCGACTCGCGGTCGAGCAGGAAGAGGGCGACGACCATCGGCAGGAAGTAGTCCCAGACGGAGTAGAACAGGTTGCGCCCGTAGAGAGTCAGCCATTGCGAAATCATACTCGTGAGAAGCACGGTCAACGCGGCGGGCCAGCCAAACTGGAGGTAGAACCAGACGATTAGCGCGGATAACGTCGCGGCGGTGAGCAGGGACGTGAAAGCGCGGAACAGCCGCAAATTAGTCGCGGACGCGAACGGACTGGCAGAATCCAGCAGGCTGAAGAACCAGGCCTGTCCCCCACTCTGGGATTTGTAAATGGCGTAGGTTTCGAACGGTTTATCGTTCAGGTAGGTTTTGTACTGGTGATCGAACTCCGCGTCGCCGATGATGGCCGAGGGCGCGTCGCCTGTGCCGAGCAGGGCGCCGTCCGCGAAGAAGCCGCGCTGTTGCGTCCAAACGAGGCGGCCAATGACGAGGCTTTCACTGCCCTTGTCGAAATTGGCAAAGGCTTCGGCGGGGACGAGTCTCCACTGGTTGCGGTCAAAGCCGAGGAAGAGCAGGAGGGTGGAGAGCAGGAAGAGCGGGATGGTTTTGAAGTTGGATGGCATGGGGGACTCCGCGAGGGAATTGCGCGGGTATTATAAACCCGCCCTGATGATTGCGATTTCCCATATCTTCCTTTTCCTTGTTTATTTTCCTTTGGGGGAGCGCAGGTATAAGTCTTCCACTTTTTTTCTGGCCCAGGGAGTCCTTCTCAAAAATTTCAAACTGGACTTGAGGCTTGGATCATCGGTAAAGCATTTGATGGTGATGCGCCGGCCCAATTCCTCCCAGCCATATTGCTCCACCAGACGGGTCAGGATCATTTCAAGCGTAATGCCGTGCAACGGATTGTTGAGTTGTTTGTCCGTCATATTCTACGTCATCAGGCTATTTATTGAACCACAACCCGCTGACCTGATGCGGTTCGGAAACGCGGAATACCACGCGCATCACGACCGCCTCATCCTTCTCGAATTTGGCGTCATAGATCACGGCATAGAAGTCGCCATCCTGCACAACGCTGTTCACCTGCCGCGAAACGTAGAGACCCAGTTTGGCGTCGCGGTCTTTTTTCAAGGCGTCGAACTGTTCCTTCGTCATGGCATTCAACATATCCTTGTCAAAATCGCCGGAGAACATGGCGTAGTCGTTCGCGTTCATACCAGCCAGCAGGCTGTCGGTTTTGGCTTCGCTGTAAGCAAGGACAGCATCCCTGTCCGCGCCTGTCAGGGTTATGGTTTTAGGGGCACAACCCGCCAGGAGACTGAACAAAACCGTAACCAGAATCAGAGCATACATTTTATTTTTCATGATATTTTCCTTTCGTTGCACGAAATGCTTGTTCGGGATAACGCAATTGTACAACCAATGCTATAATTTTTTGCAGTGTTTCAACGATTCGAGTATTGGAGAGCCAACATGACAATCCCCGAAACAACCAACGCCGCCCCGGCTCCGAAACGCGGATCCGGCAAAGTACTGGCAGGGATGATCGTTTCACAGATCATTTTCATCCTGCTCATCGCCGCCGCCGCCGTGATTGGCATCTTCTTTAACTTACTGGGCGGTTGGGACCTCAACTACATCACCGTCATTTTCCTGTCACCTGTTCTGTTGATCATCCCGATGATCGCGGCCTGGGTAGCCTACGGGAAGAAAAACATGAAGGCCGCGGTAACCTTGACCATCATTATAGTGGTATTCCTATGCCTGGACTTGCTCGCAGTTGCAGGGCTATTTGGCTACATGATGTTGATCAGCTCGGGACCGTAAACCACTGACCGAGGTTGACCTGCGAGCCTCAAACGGCGAGCCCCGCCTCGGACATCCTCCCCCGCAGACTCTTGACCCGCGCCACCACGACTGCAAACTCTTCTTGCAGGCTCAGCGGAGGGACAGGCGTAATCAAGCGTTTGATTATTTCCATGTTTTATTTGCTACGTGTGCTGCGTGATGCTCTAAAGCAGTATAATACCATCAGTCAGCAACCTTCGGCTGGCAAGGAGAACGAAATGTTGCAACAAATTACGATTGAAACACCAAATCTCAACCAATTCGAGCCAATTTTGCGCGTCGCGCTGGAACGCGAAGTACATTTAGTGGAATATGCTATTTTGCGGACACAGGAACGACTGGCTGAGTTTGAAAAAAAATTTGGCATAAGCACCACAGAATTCGAGCGCCGGTTCCATCCTGGCGACTTGGAAGAAACGCTCGACTTTATCGAATGGTGGGGCGAAGTCAAAACCTTGCGCCTTCTAGATGATAAACTCGAGATTGTTAAAGCGGCGCACATCAAATGATTGACGAGTATTACCGTGCCATCGAAGCGGCAGTTCATTCTTGCAGTGTTGCACGTGGTCACACGATTTACAAGGATGAGCGCGAAGATGAAATTATCTTTTTGCGCGGCGATATTTATTTCAGCGACGGTTCACGCCTGCACTTTCGGGAGTTTGTCCAAATAAAACAAGGACTGCCTCCCAATTGTTACACCTATGCCTATCACTATCAAAACGCCAATGAAGAACTAATTTTTCGCTACGACGATACTGACCACTTTCCAGAATTACCATCCGCGCCGCACCATAAACACGTTGGGGGAAATGAAGTCATCGCGGCGGATGCGCCCGATTTACAATCTGTATTGAAAGAAATCGAAGCGTTGATTAAAGCTTAGCCCCCAAAACTCTCCTCCAGCAGACTCTCAAACAACCCGTTGACCTGCGAGCCTCAAACGGCGAGCCCCGCCTCGGACATCCTCCCCCGCAGAGACTCGACCCGCGCCACCACGCCCGTAAACTCTTCCATCATTAGCTCCATAATACTATCGTGGACATGAGAAAGAACACTAACAAAACAAAATTGTCATATGAGTCGCGGACAAGTTCATGCGCCCTGCCGTAGAAAATTTTAAGAACAGGCGCACGCAGCAAATAGGGAACAATCGGTAGGAATAATGCCATCCAAAGCGGGTAGGCAGAACGACCCGAGAGAACACCATAAATCATAAAAAAGCTTACGACGACAACAGGGGCGTAGGTAATAAGGACAAGTTTGGAAAAGAGTGCTTCCCCCATTTTCCCAGCGGCTTCGATGTCCAGTTGATTTTCACGCGCGATTTTTGCAGTGATTCCAATCGCATAATAGGAAGCATGATCCACACCATAGGCGATGGCGACCAGGGCAAAAGAGATGGAGGTCGCCAGAGCAAAATTATTCCCAACGGGCAAAAATGCGTAGTAAAGGTGGATTGCGCCAAAGAAATATAACCACCCCCCGATCAGCCCTAATATTCCAGCATTGACCAGCCGCTTTTGCGGCATGTTAGACATTTTCTCATAGAGTGTTTGCGTGGAACCAGGAATGTGGTTAAATAACAAGTCGCCAAAGCCAGTGACAAACGCGCCAAACATTCCTGCAATTCCACAAAGCCTGATGATGGTTACGGGTTCTATTGGCATGTTGTCTCCTTTTACTGTTATATCTGGAACGCATCTGCTAGCAAACTCTCAAACAACCCCTCCACCTGCCGCGTGGACTCGCCCATCCGCCCCCGCAGCGACTCGACCCGCGCCACCACACCCGCAAAGACAGAGAGTAGATATTCGAGAGTAGTGAGTAGTTTATTTTCCATCGTAAAAATTACATAGGATAGGCTTCCGCGCCTGCTTTCATTGCGCCTTCCACTGTGCCATTTACAAAACCTGCGCCAGGGAACATCCATTCATCAGGATCATAGAAATTGCGGGAGTGCCGATAGATGGCAAACCCCCAGTTATCCATTTTGCCGTTCCATGTAAGACGGCAAATTTCGGATGGACGCCCGCGATCTGTGCGATCAAGATAAAGGAACTTGCCTTTAAATCTTGCCGCAAATCCGCGTTTGGTTTTGCTGAACAGGGCTTTCAAAATAGGGTTTTGTTCTCCCGTGAAAGTTTTTCGGTTGAACTCCTCGACAATTTTCAGAACTTCTTCCTGAATTTCCGTTGGAATAGTTGGTTTTTTCGGCATAGTTATTCTCCAAATGATTGAGCCAATAGACTCTCAAACAACCCGTTGATGCTTCGACAGGCTCAGCACGAAGTCTGCGAGCATCAAACGGCGAGCCCCGCCTCGGACATCCTCCCCCGCAGACCCTCGACCCGCACCACCACGCCCGTCGAAGATCCCCGATAGGGGGCAAACTCTTCTTGCAAGTTTCTTGATTTCATAAGCTTTGACTTCATTCATTCAGATACACGTTTGCCGAGATCAGAAAAGCCCGTTCTGGCTTGCCTGTGAATTGACCGTCATCATACATGGATAATTCGTATTTTTCATGGCTGTACGTATAGAATGCAAAACCCCATTCGTCATTGCCAAAATATCTCAAACGGCAAAGGTGAGAAGGCGTATTACGTAAACGTTCTGTATATTCTTCGCGAGTTTCAGGCCAATCTGCTGGAGGCCATCCATCCGTGAGAACAGGTTCGGTATATGCATCAATATAACAAAACTGGTTTTTGAAGCGAATTTCAAGACGCGTATATTTGCTTTTGAATTCTTTCTCTGCCACTGCTCGGATACGTTTTTCTACATCCGCTTGAACCGTGGGCGGAATTTTGATACCGCCTGAATTAGGATTGAACATCCATTGTTTTGGAGACATGTTTGTGCCTGCCTTCTTTCAAGAACTAAAACGCCTCACTCAACAGGGACTCAAACAACCCGTTGACCTGCCTCGCCGCCTCGCCCATCCTCCCGCGCAGACCCTCGACCCGCGCCGCAGACCTGACATGTCTCATCGTGGCGCGTGTCAATCGTGACCATCGCATGGACACGAGACTCGGAACGCAAGACTTTCGCGGAGACACCTTCGGCAGGTTTTTTACCCGTCCAGAATTTATCCCGGAGGGCATCTACTTGTGAGCGTAGTTTGGGGTCGGTGAGCATGGATTCCTGATCTATTTCACAAATTTGATGCCGGTATTGGCATCCTGAAAGGGTGTCGTTATCGCATAATCCGGTTTTTCATTGGGATGCGCTCTCAAGTAATTCAGGTTTTTCAAGTTCTCTTTCGCGCGCTTATAACCAGGTTCAATTTCCATCGCCCGTTTATAGGCCGCTTCCGCCTCATCGAAACGATTTTGCATGGCAAGGCAAATCCCCAGATTCCCCTGGGGTTGCGGCAGGCAATCTCCCATCGCAATAGACTTGCGGAAATATTCTTCGGCTTCCTGCCACTTTCCCTCCGCCGAAAGCCGGTTCCCCTGCTGGAATAATTCCTGCTGCTCAATCAGTTGCTCCAGCGAGAAACCTTTCCCGCGCAAAGCCAACTCGGAAGCCGCCAATTTGCGTGCAAACTCGGCTTTCTCTTGAAATTGCGCAGCCATCTTGCCATTGCCTTCCAGCAAAACAGCCTGTTCCAAATCTTGCAAAGACAGTCCCATGCGCGAAGTATATAGTGCAGAAAGCCCCCTGTTATAGTAAAGCAGCGCATTGCCAGGGTCAATTTCAAGCGCCTGTGTCAAGGTTTGATACGATCTCTCAAATTCTTTTTGCATGGCATACACCATGCCTATTATCCCCAGCGCCTCGGCAGTGACTTTATCTTTTTTCGGAACATATTGAAGGATACGCCTGCAGGTGCGCAATGCGCCATCATAGTCTTTTCTCATCATTTGAGATGTGGCAAACGACAGCCAATCATCCACTTGTTGTTTGCCAACCAGCCAACCTTTGGGTCTTTTTTCAATTTTTGCCATTGCTACTCCATAAATTTGACTTATAGAAAATACGAAAACTGCTCAATCGCGTCCAGCGGATTGGCAAGTCCCCCCGTCCAGAATTTATCCCAGAGGGCATCTACTTGCGAACGGAGTTTAGGGTCGGTGAGCATTATGCACTCTTTCTTGATGTTTGCTGCAACTGTTCAAGCATTTTACATAGAATGTCTAATTGATCTTCATCCCAATTGTTGGCGGCTTTATAAGTACCCTGGTCAACATATCCCAGGGCGTATGCTAATTCCTTGTCGATTTCAACTAAATAAGTGAAGTTTTGCGCGCTATATTGGCTGGCAAGAATGGTTTGAAGAAAGGCAATTAATATCCGCAATCTGGATAAATTTGTGGATGATGGAAGCAGGTATTGTCTTTCAAGGACAGTATAAATTAAGTCCAGGCGATATCTTTTTGTGGAAAATTCCTCGACAATGGATACCAGGTGCAAAACATCCAACGGCTTTAATTTCGCTTTGGATTCCTTATATTTCGCGTGTTCCCTAAGGATTGAAACTACAGGGGTGATGAACATATAAAAAACCATAAAAATCTCAAAGAACACCAATATCAATACCAGCCAGAGAGCCGCCATTGTAGCTAGATTGATCAACTTGATCACAAGAAACAAAACGGCAATTAAAGATATGGGCATCCAAAGTTCCAGATAATAATTACCGCTATAAATAAAGGGAATGAATTTACTTCGGATTGGGCTTTTCTTTAACACCTGCAGCGCAACACCCGATCTTGATATAAGATAAAGTTGATCTGCCAGATAAAATAACATGACAAATGGGAAAGCCAAGCCAATCACCAACGGATAGAAAAGATACAATGCGCGCCAGGTTGGAGAGGTATGGTTTAGCCGGAACGCTTCAACCACTGCCGCCAATGGCCATAACTGAAAAGATGCAAATGCCAGCAATATCAGCCAAATATAGCTGTTATCGAGATATACTTTTGAATTGAAAATGGAAAAAACAAACAGAAGTACGCCTCCTGTTGAAAATATGATTCCCATCATAAGCGACATTAATTTCTCAGACAGGCTTTTATCGGAATGTTTTGGTGGTTTTACCCTGAACCTTTTTGAAAACCAGGCGGAATATCGGGAATAATTCCCAAATCTGGACGAGTAAGTATCGGCGATTGCCTTTAAGATACTTGAAGACCTCCACCTGACAAGCACGCCAATAACGGAAAAGAACAGTACGAAAATAAGGGAAAAGATAAAGGGCAAATTCCCCTGGATTGTATCCACTAGATGCATGATTAAATTTACGATCATGATGAAACTTAGGGAGCTTAGGAAAAAATCCATAAGTGGCATCCACACGATAAGGGATGCCGCATTAAGATAATTTGTGTCGGAGAACCTCGAAAATTGCGCATATATCTCGTATCTCCTGTTCAAAAGAAGCTGTTCCTGAGCGGAAATGAATAGGTTCGAGATGATATGTTTTGAAAATCTTTCCGGTATCTGCGGCAGCCTGGATACCTGCAAAATCGCTGGGTTTTTTACCCAGGCTCCGGGGGACGAAAAACCTATGTCGATTGATTTTTCAACGACATCCAGCGAAGCACATCCTGCAACTTCCAACGCCCATTTGCGATCATCAAGGCTTCCATTTCTCATGATCGTCAGCAATAAATCGTCAATCGTTTGGCGTATGTTTTCAGGTATCAAATCATATTTTGTGGAAAGCCCTTCCTGTAAAATCCCCAAAATATGGAAGAGGTTCTTGGGCCAGTTCATGGGTAGGCTGAGGCGGCTTTCCTCTTCATTTAGATGTATGAACGATTCGACAGTACGGATAAATTCATCGATTTTGCTTCGTGAGGTTTTAAAACTTTCAAAAAGCCTTTTCCCTAATCCACCCAGTGAATAGTGGGGCAGGACCACCGACACCTTTTCTTCTGAATCTTTTTTATTATTTTTCTGTAAATCCGCCATGTTTTGTGCTAGAAGAAGATGGACTTGGGAGAATATCGGGTTTACCATTTCTAAAGATTGGGTCTGAAGTATTACCACTGCCGTTTCGCGCCACCTGGCGTTTGTGAGCAGCGAGGAAACATCAACGCGGTCAGGCTCCCGCAGTACAACCGCCGTTGCAAAATATTCTTGGAAACGCCGATGGGCAAAAGTAAAATATTTATTCCCCTCTTGGGCGGATTCTTCCAGGTGTCCCAATTTCAAAAATGTGATTGCATCTATAAAAACACAAAAATCAGTGCCAAGACCCAGATTAAATCGCTTTGTGGAAGTCTCCAATTGATCTAGCGTTGGGCTAAGTCCAATGCCTGTATCTGCCGTCATGCAAAACGCGAGTCTCTCCGCCGCATCTCTGATTTCCCCAGGTGTTTTCGAGAAACGTTCAAGCCGGGCTTCATCGGTTTTAAGTCTTTTCCAAACATAGTCATTAAAAACATGATGGGTATGTTTTGGAAATTCCGGGATTTCTTTTTTGTTCATAAACTCGCACAATAAATTTAGGAACATGGGATTGCTGGTCAGGTATCGAAAATCTGTGGCAGACTCGGCTATGCCATTAAGAATGCTTTTTTGAACAGCAAGCCTCAAATTCGTTCGTTTGATCAGTTCCCGTTTTCGATCTAGGGTAAGGGGGAGAATTCTGAACTTAGGCCATCCCAAAAAACGCGGACCCTTATACTCGCGGGACGCAACGACGCCTCTGCATTTATTCATGCCGTGCAGGAAATCGCTGATTGCCTCTGCGTATTGCCGGATTGTGTTGTCTGCTTCCGTTGAACTTAGGATATCGGGAATTTCATCAAATGAATCGAACAGAAACAGCCAGATTCCCTCCTCCAATCCCTTTTTGAATTCTTCCGCCAGAAAATCTTCAACATCACGGTCATTGTTACTAGTTAATGCTTTATAAATAAAATCCCGGATTAATTTTTGATCAATCGTCTGTTCAGGGGAGTGTCTAAGGTTTTTCAGATTAATGTAAAGGGGAATGACGCTCTTCAGATTCCTTGATACCGTTGCCTTTCTGGACATGCTTTGTGCTAAATGCCGCAGGGCGACACTTTTACCAGATCCTGGATCTCCCTCAACCAGGATCAGTCTTTCTGAGCTGCGTTCCAATGCTTTTGACAGGGATTTTTCCTTGCGAAGGCTGGAGGCTGGTGAAAATCCGACTTTGAAAACATCGAACAGTTTTCTCCTGCCCTCAGCTTCAACTTCGGCTTCCAATTCCGCAAAACGACTGTCATTCCATGCTTCCCGTGTGTTTAACTTCTTTATCTCTGATTCGATTGTCTCTGCATATCTTTGCCTTTTTGATCTTCGCAACTCATCTTCAGGCTTGTAATAGCTCGGCTGTATAAACTCGGTCCATATTTTTTGTGCTTTACTCAAAAAGGAAACAACACCCCAAAGGATGGAACCAATGACAACGCACCATGTAATGGATGGGAATAACCATGCTGGAGGCTGCCCTCCATATATATAAGTTAGTAACTTTTCAACACCTTCCAAGATCGTTTTGATGTCCATGCAATCTCCTGTTATACAGCCAGCCTCTTTGCAAATTTTACGATCTCTTCCACTTCTTTCTCGTTGAACCATCGCTCCATCGCATCCGCGCCAAACATATCCAACGGCGGCTCGTACAAGTTAGCGGTTTCGAGATGGCGCTTCTGCAAGAAAACACTTTGCACGGCGCGCAAATACCAGCCCGCGTGTTCCAAATGCAGATCAATCATTTCTTTGCGAGTGCGTTCTTCGGAGAGTCTGTGGGGCATGGTCTCAGCTTAGGTTTCTGAGTTTTTTAGCAAATAAAGTCGCTTCATTTCTTCCAATTTTTCATCCGAACGCGCAAACACAACTTCAATAGTCTTTCCGCGAGGAATAAACAATGCCTTATCCCCAGGCTTAATATCAAACCGCTCCCGTATTTCTTTCGGGATGGTGATTTGGTATCTGGACGAAATCGTGACAATGCGCATCTGTATTCGCTCCCAACAATTGTCTCGACACATTTTACCATTTGAAACGCTTTCGAATCGCCAGCATTCTCCCGATTTATCCCGCGCACAAGATGAATTTCAGCCGCCGCGGTTTCTGGCCAGCCACTCATCCACCATCTCGCGGGTTTCGGAACTGAAAGAGGCAAATTCTTCGTCTGTGAGCAGGTTCTGCTCTCGCCAGTTCATCAAGGTGACCAGCGCCTGCGAGCGGCGCCAATCATCGAAGCAATTCACCAGAGTTTCATCGCTCTTGTGGATGTGCTTGTATAGATCGAGATAGACGCGATGAGATTCTCCCTCTTGGGCGGCGGCAAGCAGGTCTTGCGCGCGGTGCAAAATGCGCTGGCACAGACGCTCGAGCGCGGACGGTTTCAGGCGGGAGAGGGTCTTCCAATCGGATTCGGGGAGATTAGGAGGCATAGCCAGAACCTTTCCCTTTACTGTTTCAGGTGAGCCACCCAACTACGGCTTCAGCGCCTTTTCCTCGGGTTTCGGCTTGGAGCCGATTTCCACCAATTGCACCTGCACCTGGTAGCGCTTTTCGCCGATCTGGATCTTGCCCATTCCGAAATAACCTCTCGACCCGGTCTTGAACTCCTTTTCGGGGGCAGGCAGCATGGCTACCACTTTGTCATTTTGCTTGATGTCAATTGAGAGCATGAGGTTTCTCCTTGTTTGGTTTGGCTGATTCTAACATCTTACCGCTCACTAATTACTGATTACCAATCACCAATTACTGATGGCCTCCCACACCACCTCCAGCGGATGTTTCGCCACCACGCCCGCGCCCTGCGTGACCTGCATCCTGCACGCCGCGCCGGAACAAACAACTTCTGAATTCTGAAATCTGAAATCTGAATTCAGAAGTTTCTCCCCCACTTTCATCGAGAGTTCGTAATGCTCGGCTTCGTAGCCGAACGTTCCCGCCATGCCGCAACAGCCCGCGTCGAGCATCTCGACATCCAGGCCGAGGGAGTGCAACAGGGACGCGGTCGCGTCCGCGCCGGTGGGAAGCCCGTCCGCGGCGGGACCTTCGGCGCGCTGGTGGCAGTGCGGTTGGAATTTGATTTTAGGTTGGTTAGTGAAAAGGGGTGGTTGTGTTATCTTTGCTACACGAATTTTAGAGAATCCATCAGAACGGAGCAGGAACTCGTCCAGCAACCAGGTTCGGGCGGCGTGCGAGGCGATCTCCTCGGCGCGGGATGGGAGCAGGTCAGCGTAGTCGTTTTTGAGCGCGTAGACTTCGGGCGGTTCGATTCCCACAATCGGCAGGACGCGCCCGGGGTCGAGTTGATTCAGCGCATCAAGCACGCGTCCCGCGTGACTTTTGGCGGATTCTAAAAACGATTTGGAGATCAGCGCCGCCCCCGCCCCGACGACGGGCAGGACTAAAACCTGATAGCCACAGCGGGCCAGGATGTCGAAGGCGGCCTGCTCCACCTGCGGCTCCACGTAGCGCGAGAAGGCATCGGAGAGGAAGATGATTTTGGGGGCGTTCAAATTAACAATTTGAACTACACGCGCGCGGCGCGTTGAAAACTTCGGGAACGGGCGATGCGGCGTGATCTGAAAAACGCGCGCCGCGATATTTTTGAACCAGCCGAGGCTCATCATCCAATTCGTGATTGGCGCGAACGCGGAGAGCAGGCGCGCGGTGATGTGAAAATAGCCGAACAAATAATCGCGTAACGGCCTGCGATGCGTCTTGTAATATTCGCGCATGAACTCAAACTTGAGTTTCGCCATGTCCACGCCGCTGGGACATTCGGCCTTACAGCCCTTGCAAGCCAAACATAAATCCAATGACTTATAAACGGCGTCGGATTGTTGAACGTTGAACGTTAAACGTTTAACGTTCAACGAGATGAGCGCTCGCAAAAGATTCGCACGGCCGCGCGTCGAGTTGCTTTCCTCCCTCGTCGCCTGGAACGACGGACACATCGTCCCATCAAATTTGCGGCAGACGCCCTGGCCGTTGCATTGCTCGATGGCGCCGGCCAGCCCGTTCTCGCGCGCGAAGTCCAGCGCGGGTCGCCAGGGCGCGGCGCGGTAGTCTGTGCCGTAGCGCAGGTTGGCATCCATCGGCGGCGCGTCGAGGATCTTGCCCGGGTTGAGAATCCCGTCGGGATCGGCGGCCCGCTTCAAGGTCCGAAAAGAAGCGAGCACTTCATCCCCGTACGTCTGCGCCAGCCATTCCGAATGCGCCAGCCCGTCGCCATGTTCACTGCTCATCGAGCCGCCCAACGAAACCGTCAACGCCAGCGTAGCCTCGGAAATCGTCCGCAAGGCGCGCACCTGCGTCTTCAGGTTCAAGATTGGACGAATGTGCAAACAGCCGCCCGAAGCGTGCGCGTAAAACTCGGCCTGCGTACCATGCCCGGCCAAAATGCGCTCGACGCCGCGCACGAACTCGCCCAGCCGCTCGACGGGGATGGCGCAATCCTCGATGAAGGCGACGGTCTTGGCATCGCCCGTGTGCGAAGCCAGAATGCCCAACCCCATTTTGCGGACGTTCCATACGCGCGCCTGGTCTTCGGCGGATTCAGCCAGCACCGTTGGATGAAGGGCAAGCGCCGCGTCTTTCAACGCCTGGGGCTGGTCGCCGCTAAACTCGACCACCAGCAAGGCCGCCGCGTCACCCGTTAAAATCCCGGCCTGGCGCGCGTACGCAGGGACGGCCTGCGCCATGCGCACGATGCTGCGCGAGATCAACTCAATCGCGCTCGGCCGGTGACTGAGCAGGCGCGGCACATCGTCGCAGGCTTCGGCGCTGCTGTCGTAGGCCAGCACGGCCAGGATGGTGTGCTTTGGTTTGCGAACCAGGTTCACCGTCGCGCGGCGGATGACGGCCAGGGTGCCTTCACTGCCGGCGAGGAGAGGGGCGAGGTTGAGGGAGTAATTGGTCCCACGGGGATGCTTCGCGATAATTGGTAATTCGTAATTGTTGTAGACGGACCAGCGGCCTGGGTTGTCGTCCCATTGTGGCGGAGAAGAAGGCGACCACGGGAGAAGATAATTGAGGCGATAGCCCGCCGAGTTGCGCCACGTTTTCGGGTAGTTTTGCTTGATCGCTTCAGCGTACTTCTCACGGATTTCAAACGCGGCAGAAACAATCGCCGACTGGCGACTACTCATTGACAACTGATCACTGATCACTGATAATTGATCACTGACTACTCCCCACTTCCCCAGGCTCCCATCCGCCATCACCACATCCGCCGAAATCAAATGATCCGCGGCCATGCCGTACAAAATGGAGTGCGCGCCTGTGGCGTTGTTGGCAATGACCCCGCCCATCGTGGCGCGTTCCGCGGAGGCAGGGTCGGGGCCGAATTGCAGTCCATGTTTGGCGGCAACCTTGTTCAGCGCGGCCAGGATGACGCCAGGCTCGACCGTGGCGGTACGCGCTTCGGGGTTGACCTCCACGATGTTGTCCAGCCAACGCGAGCAATCCACGATCAGCGCCGCGCCGATGGCTTGTCCCGCCAGCGAGGAGCCTGAACCGCGCGGCAGAATCGGGACGCGGTACTTCGCCGCCAGTTCAAGGATGGCTTGCAAGTCATCCTGTATACGCGGAATGGCGACGCCCAGCGGCTCGATCTGGTAGATGGAGGCATCGGTGCTGTAGAGAACGCGCGAGGCGGCATCCAAACGGACGTCGCCTGCAAAATGCTTTTTCAGTTCGTGGACGAAATCGGGGTGCAGGGACATGCGCCGATTCTAACGCATGACACAAAAGCCATGTAGTGACGATTTCAATCGTTGAACGACTAAAGTCGTTACTACGTAGTGACGATTTCAATCGTACAAAAACGACTGAAGTCGTTACTACACGGCGCGGGCTAAGTAGCCGTGTAAAAATAACTTCCCAATTTCAAAGTTCGCGAGCAGTTGCACTGC
>CAYJLS010000059.1:0-18072 GCA_964371065.1 uncultured Anaerolineaceae bacterium
TATTGATTGTTGGCAATTCGATGAAGCGTTGCGGTTTATTGCTGACGTTGGTTTGGATAAAAGCTAGTTTCTACACGCGGGCGTAGCTGAGTGGTACAGCGTCTCCTTGCCAAGGAGAAGGTCGTGGGTTCGAATCCCATCGCCCGCTCTATTTATTCATGGCGTCGTGGCCAAGTGGTAAGGCAAGGGTCTGCAAAACCCTCATCACGGGTCCGAATCCCGTCGACGCCTCAACCGATTTACGATTTTTGATTGACGATTTACGATGGACGCCGCAAGGCGCCTTTTTTTGTAATTCAATTTCCGAAAAAACGAGCCATAAAAATACTTCTGGGCTATAATATTTTTATGCGTCTGGCCGAAGATTTCTACGAACATATTTTCAACACCACGGCACAAGGGGTGTTTCAGTCCACGCCCAAGGGCCGCTATTTGCGCGTCAACGCGGCAATGGCAAAAATCTACGGGTATGCCACGCCGGAAGAAATGGTTGCGTCGGTGAAGGATATTGCGAAACAAATCTACGTCAAAGCGGATGCACGCGCCCGATTCAAAAAGTTGTTGGAAGAAAATAATGTAATAGAGAATTTCGAAGCCCAGAACAAACGCAAAGACGGGACGATCATTTGGACTTCCGCGGACGCGCGCGCGGTGCGCGATGCTTCAGGCAAAGTGCAGTATTACGCGGGTTTTGTGCGGGACGTGACCGTCCATAAACGGATAGAAAAAACATTGGGGGACGCCGAAACCCAATATCGAATCCTGGTGGAACAGGCTCCGGTTGCAGTCTACATTGATGCGCCTGTGGACAACATCGAGACCAGCATCTACATCAGCCCGCAAATTCAGAAGATCACCGGCTACACATCCGCAGAGTGGATCGCGCGCGGGTTTTGGCCTTCCGTTATCCATCCAGACGACCATGACTGCTTTGTCCGGGAAAACGAACGCACCAACCAGACCGGCGATCCGTTTGATTTGGAATACCGCATCCTTCACAAGGATGGCCGCATCGTCTGGCTGCGCGACATCGCAAACCTGGCCCGCGACGCAGAAGGTAATCCGCTTTACTGGCACGGCACCTTGATTGACATAACCGAGCAAAAATTATTACAGCAAACCATCCGCCAAAGCGAGGCGCGTCACCGCGCCCTTGTGGAACACATCCCTGCCATAGTCTACATGGACAGCGCAGAAAAGGGCCAGAAGACGCTTTATATCAGCCCGCAAGTGGAAACAGTCCTGGGATACACCCCCGCGGAATGGATCGCCGATCCGCACATCTGGGAAAACAGTATCCACCCGGAGGACCGCGAAAGAGTGCTCAAAAAAGACATTCTCACCGAAGAAACCGGGGAATCCTTCAGCGAGGAATACCGTATCATCGCCCGCGATGGAAGAGCGATCTGGATTCAGGAGGAATCGAGTCTCATCCGGGACGAGGCGGGAAATCCGCTTTACTGGCAGGGATTCCTGCTCAATATCACCGGCAAAAAAGAAGCGCAAGAAACCATGCGCGAAATTGCCAACGCCTATCGCGGATTGTTCGACAGTATCACTGACGCCATCTACATCCAGGACAGGTTTGGGCGCTTCCTGGACGTCAACCTGGGCGCCGTTAAAATGTATGGCCACCCGCATAAATTCTTCATCGGCAAGACGCCCGAAATACTCAGCGCACCCGGTAAAAATAATTTGGAAGCGGTGGTAAATGCCGTGGAACGCGCTTTTGAAGGCGTTCCCCAGCAATTCGAGTTTTGGGGAATACGTAAAAATGACGAGGTCTTCCCCAAGGATGTGCGTCTATACAAAGGCACATATTTTGGACAGGATGTTGTTTTTGCCATTGCGCGTGATATTACCAGCATGAGAAGAGCCCAGGATGCCCAGGAACGACAACTAAAAGAGTTATCCGTCCTCCACGCGCTGACCGTTGAGGGGACACGCGCGGCAAATGAAGACGAATTAATCGAACGCGCAACTGAAATTATCGGATATACCCTTTACCCGGATATCCTGGGCTTTCTGATGATCACCGAGGATGAAAAATGCTTCTACCCTCACTCATCCTACCGAGGCATTACCGACCCGGGTCAAATACGCAAGTACCAAATTGGCGAGGGCGTCGCCGGCCAGGTTGCCGCAACCGGCAAGTCAATGAACATCCCGGACGTGCGAAAAGTAAAAAAATATATTCAGATTGACCCAAAATCATTGTCTGAACTTTGCGTCCCGATGGCCATCGGCGAACGCGTAATCGGCGTCATCAATGCCGAGAGTTCCAAACTGGGCTTCTTCACCGCAGAGGACGAGCGCCTGTTAGTGACCATCGCCGGGCAACTCGCGACCGCCATCGAGCGCTTGCGCAAGGAACGCGCGGAACGCGAGCAACGCATCCTGGCCGAGGCGTTACGGGACATCGCCTCCGCGCTCAACAGCACCCTGGATTTCGACACGGTGCTGGACCGCATCCTGGAAAATATCGGGCGGGTTGTGCCGAGCAAATCCGCAAACATCATGCTCCTTGAAAATAATGTCCTGCGTATTATCCGCCATCGCGGCTACACACATCAAGGCGCAACTAACTGGCGCGACCATTTCAGCGAAACAATAAACAACCTCCCGGATTTGAGGCAAGGGGCGCAGACTCACGAACCCCAATTGATCCTGGACACGCAAAAAGATCCGGGATGGGTCACCTTCCCTGCCACCGAATGGATTCGCTCGTGCCTCTCCGCGCCCATCCTGCAGGATGGAGAAGCCATCGGATTTATCAACCTCGACCACGACACGCCAAACTTCTTCTCCCAGCGGGATGCCGAATGGCTCATGGCCTTCACCAACCAGGCCGCCTCTGCCGTCGAGAATTCCCGCTTGTTCGAGGAACAAAGCCGCCGCGCTAAAATTATCGAGGCGCTGGCTGAAATTGCCAACGTAATCGCAACTACCCGGGAAATAGGCGTTGCGCTCGACGAGATCGCGCAACGCTCCCTCAACCTGCTTAATGCAAGCCACATTGCCATCTACATTCTGCAGGACGACGATCAAACCCTGAAAATAGTGGCCGCCAAGGGTTCGTATCACGAGAAGTTGCTTTCGCATGCGATTAAGATTGGACAGGGTATTACCGGAAACATCGTCGCCGCCGGGAAACCCGAGATCATAAACGACACAGCGCAAGATCCGCGCAAGATTAAAGTCCCCGGGACGCCGGAGGAGGACAGCCGGATCGAGACCATGATGTCGGCGCCGCTTATCTCAAGAGGGAAAGCCATTGGCGCCATGAACGCCTGGAGACTGCGGGCAGACGGCTTGTTCAGCGAATCGGAACTGAACTTCCTGGTCAGCATCGCGCACCAGGCATCCATCGCAATTGAATCAGGCCGCCTGTTCGAGGAGACCGTGCGCCGCGCCCAGGAAAGCGCCGCCATTGCCGAAGTTGGCCGCGATATTTCATCCACACTGCAACTCGACGCGGTCTTCGAGAGAATTGCGTCCTATGCCAAAGACCTGCTCCAGGCCGAAACCAGCGCCGTCTACCTGGCCGACCTGGACGCGAATCAACTCCGGGCCAGCGCGGCACTCGGAACGGACGCCGATGCCATCAAAAACGACCCGCTCCAAATCGGGAGCGGAATCCTGGGAAACATTGCCCTGCAAAAATCCGGCGAGATCGTCAACGACACCGCCGCCGACCCGCGCGCCATTACCATTAAAGGCACCGGGGAAAACCCAGCCGAACATATCATGGGCGTCCCCGTCCTGCTAAAAGACAAACTCACGGGATTGCTGGCGGTTTGGCGCATCGGGCAGGGACGGGATTACAAAACGACAGACCTGGAATTTCTCAGCGGACTAGCCCAGCAGGCCGCCATCGCAATTGAAAACGCCCGACTCTACCAGTCCGAACAACAACGGCGGCAGGAAGCCGAAAATCTGCGGGAGGCGACTGCCATTGTCGCCACCACGCTGGACCAGGGCCGCGCCATCGAATTGATCCTCGACCAACTTGCGCGCGTGCTGAAATATGACAGCGCCTCCATCCAACTCCTGCGGGACGAATACCTGGAAATTGTTGGCGGGCGCGGCTGGCAATCGGAATCCTCCGTCCTGGGACTGCGCTTCCCCATCCCCGGCAACAATCCGAACACCATCGTGGTCCAGGAGCGGCGGCCGCTCATCCTGAATAAGATCGTGGATACCTTCGAACCGTTTCACAAGGAACCGCACAGCCACATCCATTCCTGGCTGGGAGCGCCGCTTATTGCGCACGGAGAAGTGATCGGGATGTTGTCTGTAGATAGCGCCGAGGAAGGATACTTCACCGAGGAGCACGTCCGCCTCGTCACCGCCTACGCCAACCAGGCCGCCATCGCCATTGATAATGCCCAACTGCATGAAAAAAGCGAAAACCAGGTGCGCCGCCTGACCGCCCTGCGGGATGTGGATACCGCCATCGCTTCCAGCCTGGACCTGCGCGTGACTCTCAACATCCTGATGGACAACGCCGCCTCCCAACTCCGCGCGGACGCAATGTCCATCCTCGTATACAACCCCAACGTCCAAATCCTCGAGACCGTCGCCACGCTGGGATTCCAGGGCGGGCTTGTGCGGCGGCAATTCCGCATCGGGGAGGGACTGGCGGGTAAAATCGCCATGACACGTAAACCACTGCGCATCCAGGAATTGATGCGGACAGATGAGTACGCTCACCTCCCCTGGTTGGCTGACGAAAAATTTGTCACCTATATTGGTTATCCCCTGCTCGGTAAAGGTCAAGTTAAAGGAGCGCTTGAAGCTTTCTTCCGCGCCTCTTTCACCCCCGATAACGACTGGCTGGAATTCATGCAGACCATGGCCGGGCAGGCGGCCATCGCCATTGACAATTCCCAGTTGTTTGAAAACCTGCAGCGTTCCAACCAGGAACTTTCGCTTGCCTACGACACCACCCTCGAAGGCTGGGGCAAAGCGCTGGAATTACGCGACAAGGAAACCGAGGGGCATACCCGCCGCGTCACCGAATTGACCATACGCCTGGCGCGCCGCATGAACATCAGCGACAGCGATATTACCCACATCCGCCGCGGCGTACTCCTGCACGACATCGGCAAGATGGGCGTCCCCGACCACATCCTGCGAAAGACCGGGCCGCTCGACAACGCCGAGTGGAAACAGATGCGCCAGCATCCACAATATGCCTACGATCTTCTTTACCCAATCGCCTACCTGCGCCCCGCGCTCGACATTCCCCTTTGTCACCATGAAAACTGGGATGGGAGCGGGTACCCGCGCGGCCTGAAAGGCGATGAAATTCCGCTGGCGGCGCGTATCTTCTCGGTTGTGGATGTGTGGGATGCCCTGCTCTCAGACCGCCCCTACCGAAAAACATGGTCCAGAAAACGCACCATCGAATATATCCAAAAAGAAACCGGCATACGCTTCGATCCGAGGATTGCAAATATTTTCCTCGAAATGGTGGCAGAAACCGAATAAAAAATTCTCTACCGTAAATGTGGAAAGTCAAACCAAATTCTTAACGCAAACACTTGCACCTCTCTGCGTTCCCTGGCACCGCCCGCCAGGGCAGGTGTGGTGCAGTGCAGGTGTTACGCCAATAAGCGAATTTCGCGAATAAAATTTTAGAAAATTCGCGCCACATCGTACTTTAGTATTCGCGTTGGAGATTTGTACGGTAGAGAAATAAAACAGGGATGAGCCAGCCAGCCCAGCCCTGTTTTGTCATTTAATTCGCAGGAAACGACGCTTGCCCACCTGCAACACACCCGGATGCGGGAACGAAGCGTCGGCGCGCTCCAGCGTCTCGCCATCCAGGCGGACGCCCTTCTGATCAATCAACGCCCGCGCCTTGCTCTTGCTTTCTGCCAGCCCCGCATCCATCAGCACGTCCAGCACGGTCTGCCCGGACTTGAGGCGGTATTCTGCCATCTCGTCGGGAGTCTCCTTCTGCTGGAAGGTGCGGACGAAATTCTCCTGCGCCGCGGCCGCGGCCGCCTCCCCGTAGAAAATGGAGGCGATCTCGCGCGCCAGTTTCATCTTCGCGTCGCGTGGATGTGTCGCACCCGAAGCGAGTCCCTTTTCGATGGCGGCAATTTCCGCAGGCGCGAAGCGCGTCACCAGCCGATAAAACTTCCCCATCGCCGCATCCGGGACGGACATCACCTTGCCATACATATCCTCAGCCGTCGTGTTGATCGGGATAACATTGCCCGTGGACTTGGACATGCGTTGTACGCCGTCCGTACCGGGCAGGATGCCGCAGATGACACCCACCAGCGGTTTCTGGCCGAGCGCCTCCTGCAATTTGCGCCCCGCCACGATGATATTGAACAACTGGTCCGTGCCGCCCACCTGAATATCCGTCTGCATGGCAACCGCGTCGTAGCCCTGCATCAGCGCATAGAATGTTTCATGCAAAAAGATAGGCTCGCCTTTCTCGAGACGATTGGCAAAATTATCGCGCGCCAAAAATTGCTGGACGGTGAAATTCTGCCCCAGCCGGATCAAGTCCACCAGTGAAAGTTCCGAAAGCCATTCACCGTTGTAACGAACTTTCGTCTTCGAGCGGTCAAGCAGGCGAAAGGCCTGGTCGGCATACGTCGTCGCGTTGGCGGCCACCTGCTCCTGGGTCAGGATGGGACGCGCCTTGTTCTTGTCCGAGGGATCGCCCACCAGCGCGGTGTAATTCCCGATCAGGAACGTCACCTCATGACCAAGGTTCTGAAACTGGCGCAATTTCTGCATCGGGATGGTATGGCCGAGATGCAGGTCGGTATGCGTCGGATCGAATCCGCAATAGACGCGCAGGGGTCTACCCTCTTTTTCGGCAAGCAGGAGCCGCTCGCGCAGTTCGGCGGTCATGGCTTTCTTCAAATCTTCGTCGCCATACTCCGTGCCTTGCATCAAAAGTTCAACCTGTTCGTCAATGTTCATGCAATCTCCACAGTCGTAATGCGAGATACTATCTCGCACTACAAAAAAAATCGCACCACGTTTCACGACGTGATGCGTTGTCGTAAAACAGAATCGGTCAGGCGCGGGCGTAATAGACCATGCCGTCCTTCTCCGTTTTCACCCGCAACCCACTTTCCTCAAGAACCGTCTCCAGGATTTCCTGCCCATCGGCGAAGCCCGTGCGGATGACCTGCCCGCCCAGCGTGGACTCGCTCATCGTCTTGAACGTGAAATGCGACTGCGCGCCCTGAACCTGCACCCGTTTCCCGAGCCGCGTCGGGATGACCGCCACATTCTGGACCTCGGGCCAGCTCAGCCGCACCGAGCGGACTCCACTCTCGAAGGCGATCCCGTCCGCCCCCACGCGGAGGACAGTGCGGCGATCCATCCAATTGCCGAGCGAGATGCTCATCGCCGAAAAGAGGAGAAACGCCGCAAACGCCCAAAAAACAAAAGACGGGGAGCCCCAACGGCTGGTTGCCAAAAACAAACCAACCACCATGCCGATCCCTGCCAGCCAGGCCATCCATTCGCCGCGGCGCGGCATGAGTTCGGGGTGAAATTCTCGGACCGTTGACATGCGCCCGATTATACCGCGCCCAGACGACTAAAGTCGTTACTACATGGATGGAACGACTAAAGTCGTTACTACATGGATGAGACGACTAAAGTCGTTACTACGTGGCCGCGCGCATACGACTATGTAGTGACGACTTCAGTCGTCTCGCGTGGATGATACATCTCCTTCAACGCGCTCTCCAGCGTGGGATATTTAAATTGGTAGCCCGCCTCCAGCAGGCGTCCCGGTTGGGCGGAACGCCCGTCCAACACCAACACGTTCATCTCACCGAGGGCGAGGCGCATGAGAAACGCGGGGACGTGGAACCAGTACGGGCGTTTGAGCGTCTTCGCAAGCGCGCGCAGGAAGTCGGCGTTGGTGGCCGCTTCGGGGGCGATCAAGTTATAGGGACCACGCGCCCGCTCCTCGTCAAGCAGAAAGCGGATGGCGCCCACTTCGTCCGCGATGTGGATCCAGGGCAGGGCTTGCCCTCCGCTCCCCAGTCGTCCGCCAAAGAAGAGTCGGGCGGGAAGTTCCATCAGTTTCATAATGATGTTGTCGCGTGACAACACCACTGCCGTGCGGATGACAGCGCGGCGCACACCGAGTTCCTCGACGGGCTGGCTGGAAAATTCCCAGGCGACGGTGAGCCGCGCCAGGAAGTCGTCCGCGGGAGGCGTGGATTCGGTGGCGGTCGCGCCGCGCAAGCCGTAATGGTTGATGCCCGAGGATTGGATAAGGACGGCGGGCTTTTTCTTTGCGAGGCGGACGGCCTCGGCCACGGCCTGCCCGGCCCAGACGCGGCTATTCCAGAAGGATTGCTTGCGCGCTTCCGTCCACGGCCAGGAAGCCATGTTGACGCCCGCCAGGTTAACGATGGCGTCCATCTCGTTGACGAGCTCGCCCCAACCCTGCGCGGTGCGGCCATCCCAACCCGCGGCGGTGGCGCCCTGCGGCAGGTTGAATGCGGCGCGCTGGGGGTCGCGGGTCAACAGCCAGACTTTGTGCCCGTCCGCCAGCAGGGAGCGGGTGAGGGCGCGGCCGATGAGGCCTGTGCCGCCGGTAATCAGTACATTCATCTTGTTACCTCCAAATTCCGTTGCGCTGCAGAGTGCCGTACAAATAACTTGGGTGTGCTTCATTTGGGTGCGTTTCATTTCAGTTGAAGCCTTGCAGCGTGTATCGTGTAGCGTGTAGCGTAAACCCTCAAAACGGAACACGAAACATCGCGAAGCATCCCCGTGGGACGCAACACGGCTTTCTCTCAACTCCTTTGCGAAGTAACTGCGCCTTTCAGTTGCCTGCCCTGGCGGGCTAGGCCAGGGAAACACACCCAATTAATTTTGCTCGTAATTTCTTCAGAAGTTTAGTAATTTTTGCAACAAGCGGTATAATCGGCGCATTACGGAGGGCTCCATGCAAGAGCCAGTCCTAGTGCTAAATGCCAATTTCGAACCCATCAACATCTGCAACACGCGACGCGCCATCGGGATGATCCTTTCCGGGAAAGCCGCCATGGTGGTCAATGGCCGCGGAAGCATTCGCGCGGTTTCGCAGGTCTTTCCCAGGCCGTCGGTCATCCGCCTCGAGGATATGATCCGCCGCCCGCGACCGCGCATCAAGTTGACGCGGCGCGAGGTCTTTCGACGGGACAATTATACCTGCCAGTACTGCGGGCGGAAGGACGGCAACCTGACGGTGGATCACGTCCATCCGCGGCACCTGGGCGGCGAGCATACCTGGACAAATGTGGTGGCGGCCTGCCCACCCTGCAATCACCGCAAGGGCGGACATCGTCCCGAGGAAATGCGCATGCGCCTGCTCCACGCGCCGCAGGAACCGCCCGCCAGCGCGGCCTACATTTTTGGCCGCCACTTGAACCAGTATGGCGAATGGGAGCCGTACATCAATGGATGGTAAACTGCCCGTCTCAAAAAAAGGCGGGCAGTTTTTGATTAAGCGATGAAGAGATGGAGAAAAAATATGAAAGATGAAAGATGAAAAACTCTTTTAAAATTCCAGCGTGGTGAAATCTTCCGCGAGGGAGGTCGGTCCCGGGTAGCGGGTTCGGGCCTCGGCGACCAGGTCCGAGGTCCGATAGGGACCGTTGGGATAGTGGACCAGGAGCAGGCGTCCGACCTCGGCCTGCGTCGCGATATCCCCCGCTTGCGCGGCGGAGGAATGTCCGGGCGAATCGCCGGTGGCTTCGTGGAGCAGAACGTCCGCGCCGCCCGCCAGCCGCACAACCTCCTGGCAGGGTTCCGTGTCGCAGGAGTAGGCGAAGGTCTTTTGGCTGGGGAATTCCAGGCGCAGGCCGATGGTGGGGATGAGATGTTGAACGGGGGAGGAAAAAATTTTGAAGTCGGGGCAATCCAGCACAGAGGCCATCCCGACGGCGGGCAGGCGCTGGAAAGTGACCGGATAAAAGCCGGGCCACTGGTCCCAGCCGAAAAGACTCATCAGGTTTTCGAAACGGTCGAGGGTGTGGCGCAGGCCATAAACCTGGAGCGGACGGCTGCGCCCCATCAGCCACATTGCCATGAGAAAGAGAGGCGCGCCGGAAACGTGGTCGGGATGGAAATGCGTGACGATCAAGTCCGTGACATCGTTGGAGTCCACGCCCGCGCGCTCGAGACGCTGGATGGGATTGCTGGGGCAATCCACCAACACGGCGCGTTCGCGCCCCACCACGACCAGGTGGGTATTCTCATGATCCTTGTGCGCGACAGCATTGGACGAACCGAGGATGACAATCTTTGACATGGCTATTTGATGGCGCCCATGGCGTTCATCAGCAATTGCGGCGTGACGTTCGATTCGATCAATGCCGCGATCAACAGCAGGGGGATTACCAATCCGAGGACGACGCGCGCCCAATCAGCCAGCGCCTCGATCAGCACCTCGCCCACGGTGCGCCCCGCCTGCGGCGTCACCAGCACGAGGCCGATATGCAAGACCGCCGCGCACGAAAGGATCAGCGCGGGGATCTCAAAAATCCCATGCGGCAGGATGCCCGCCGCGACGAGCGGCAGGGGATTGTAGCCCATCAATTGGAACAGTCCCAGCAAAGCGCCAATCACGCTGGTATTGACCAGGTAGAGGATGACTCCCAGCACGCCGAACGAAAACAGGCCGAAGAATCCGATCAGGAGCGTGGCTTGCAGGTTGTGCAGGAAGAGCGAGGGTGCGGTGAACTCCCCGCTAAAATCAGACAAATCGCCCGCGCGCATCAAACGCTGTTGCAGGTCCGCCATTTGCTCGGGTTTGATGGAAGCAAGATAACCCTGTAAATTATTGGTCGCCCAGCCGTAGGCGATCCAGATTCCCGCCGCGGCCAGAAGCGCCAGCAGGAAGACGGGCCTTCGCAACTTTCGCAGGGTCGCGCCGACCGAATCGCGATACCAGCCAAAGAAGGAGGTCGCGTCGCCTTTGAAATATCCCCAGAACGTGCGCGCCATCCAGCGAATATTGAGCATGTCAATCTCGCGGCCGAGCAGGTACTCGCGCTGGAAATGCGCCAGGCCGAGGCGGATGAGCAGTCCCGCCACGATAAAGACCGCCACCACCGCCAGCCACAACACCTGGTTGTTGCCCCAAAACAACAGCGCGCTCTCGCCCTGCATGAGCAGGGCGACAGGAATGATGATGAACGAGGCCAGCAGGTTGGCCGCCTTCACCGAAGTGGACTGGATGGAAAACACAATCGCGGCGCTGACCATCAGCACGGCGTGCGCGAGGGTCAGCATGAACAACTGTGCGAACACCGACAGGTCGGGCATCTCCACGGCCTGCTTCGAAACCAACACCAGGTAAATGCCAACCGCCAGCAGGCTGGAGATCAGCGGGGGGACAATTCCCACGATCAGTTTGCCGAGATACAACTGCCAGTCGGAAAGCGGCGTGCTTAGCAACGGCTCAATCGTGCCGCGCTCCTTCTCCCCCACAAAAGATTCCAGCGCGCCCAGCAGGGAAATCGTCAGGGGGAAGAAACCGATGATCAGCACCGAGAACGGCACCAGGCGGTCAACGATCAGGTTGCCGCCGTACTGGTTGGCAAACCGGACCGCCTCGCCCGCAAACGCGTTCATCAGGAACGGGAAGCCGACGGTCAGGATCAGGAGAGGCGAGAGGACGCGCCAGTCGCGCAACTGGTCGCGGAGTTCGCGTTTGCTGATCAACCAGACGGGACGAAGGGAATTTTTCATTCGCATCCTACCTGACCTCGGGGCGGGGAGGCGCGGACTGGGCGTCTGCCATGACCTTGAGATAGACCTGCTCCAGGCTACGCGGCGCTTCCTGCATGGACATCACAGGCGCCTTGCGCGCCGACAGTTCATGCACCAAAAGCGGGTTGGATACCTGCGGCTGTTCGACGCGGAATCGCATCCAGTCGGATTCGCGGCCGCTGACGGTGACGCCCGCAGGCAGGACCAGTCCGCTGGAATCCCAGCCCTGCGACAGGCGCACTTCGTACTCCTTTGGACCGAGGGTGGCATCCTTCAACTCTTCCAATGTGCCGCTGACGAGGATGCGCCCGCGGTAGATGACGGACACCACGTCCGCCAGCGCCTCGGCCTCGGGCAGGTTGTGCGTGCAGATGACAATCGTCCGCTGGGAGGATTTCAAACTGGCGATCTGGTCGCGGACGAGGCGCGCCGATTCGGGATCCATGGCGGAGGTCGGCTCGTCGAGCAAAAGCACAGGCGGGTCGTGGATCAGGGCGCGCGCCAGCGCCAATTTCTGCTTCATGCCTTTGGAATATTCCCCGATGCGGCGATGGGCGGCCTCGGCCAGACCGAAGTATTCGAGCAGGCGGTCTCTCTCGGCATGGCGGGCTGATTCGCCCATCCCGTACAACTCGCCGAAGAAATCCAGGTATTCGATGGCGGTCATGCGCATGTAGAGACCGTGCTGTTCGGTCAGGACGCCGATCGAGGCGCGCACTTGCGCGCCCTGGGTGGCGACGTCGAATCCGTTCACGCGCGCCCAGCCGCGGGTCGGGAAAAGAAGCGCCGTCAACATGCGAACGGTGGTCGTCTTGCCCGCGCCGTTCTGTCCGAGCAGGGCCAAAATCTGCCCCGGGCGGACGGTCAGGGAAACGCCGTCCACCGCCCAGAAGTCGGTGAATTTCTTACTGAGGTCATGGGTTTCGATCATTGTTGCAGATTCTCAACGCGAGTTTCGCGAGTGGGCGAATGACACGAATTTCCAAATTTTATGTTAGCGCGCCAAACCGATGGGGCGGCAGTTCAACTGCCGCCTAACCCCAGCGGTTATCCCAGCACTTTGGCGCGCTAACAATTTTATTCGCGGAATTCGCGTCATTCGCGATTAAATGCCTTTTCAAGCGTTCACATGCGATGAACGATGACGAATGAACAGCGCAGCTGCAGAGACGAGCGCAACAATCGCCATGAAGGTCTGGTTGGCGTTGATACCGCCGAGTTGCGAGGCGTCGAGCCGCAAAAAGTCCAGCGAGAAGCGGATGACGGGATAGGTGATGAGGTAGGCCAGCAGAGCATCGCCCGGTTTGAGTCGGCCTTCGAAGCGGCGCGTCAGCCACACCAAAAAGAAAACGTTGACGAAACTCAGGAGCGACTCGTACAGGAAGAGCGGATGGAAGTATTCGTAATTCTCGAAGCCGGTGACGCGCGCCCCGGGCTGGATGTAAATTTTCCATGGCAGGTTCGTGGGCGCGCCGTAGAGTTCCTGGTTGAAATAGTTGCCCCAGCGGCCGATGGCCTGTCCCAGCGCGAGGGAGGGCGCGGTAATGTCGGCCCATTCCGCAAAACTTAATTTATACTTGCGGGAGTAAAAATAAAGGGCGAGCGCGCCGCCGATGACCGCGCCGGGGATGCCCAGTCCGCCTTTTCGCAGGTTGATCAGGTCGAGCGGATGCGTGAGGTAATAGGCCGTGGTGATGCCCTGCTCGATGGAGGAAGGCGGCGGGGTGAAGACGTGCCACAAGCGCGCGCCGATCACGCCGCCGATGATGAGATAAACCAACAGGTCCCAAACGATTTCGGGATCCTGCCCGCGCCGCTTCACTTCGCGGGCGGCCAGCCAGGCGCCCGCCACCGCGCCGAGCATGATGATGATGCCGTAATAGGCCACCAACCGCCACGGATCGCCATTGGCGGGGAAAACGTAAACACCGTCGAACAGGAATCGGACCATTAGATAATCTCCTTGGCTTGTTTATCGTACTGTTCAGCCGTCATTGCGAGGAGCAAATGCTTCGACTGTGCTCAGCACAGGCTCCGTGAGCGACGACTGCGAAGCGTGCCTGTGGCAAGCAATCCCCGCCACGACGAGGAGATTGCTTCGCTCCGCTCGCACATAGTCCCGATGCTCTTTCGGGAATGACGGAGGCTGAATAGTAACTGTTTATCAACGGAGTGCAACATCTTCGCGAAGCACAATCCAAAGTCGGGAGACTTTGGACTCCGGCGCACTGAGTTATTTATGCTTGCGCGCATGCGCCTGGGCGCGGACATGAAAGATGCGCTGAAGTGCGGTGAAGTTGGCGAAGATGGCAATGAACCATACCGCCCACACGGGCTGGTTGAAGACCAGCAGGGGCGCCAGCACCAGATACCGCTCCACGCGCGTCAGGAAACCGACCTTGGCATCGAAGCCCACCGCCTCGGCGCGGGCCTTGACGTAGGAGACCAGCACCGTCCCGGCCGCCGCGGCAAATGTGACGGCGGACGAAAGCGCGTCGCCGATGCTCGAAAAATAAATCAGCAGGCCGCCGAGGATGGCAAGTTCGGAATAACGGTCGGTGACCGAGTCCACGAACGCGCCCCAATCGCTGGCGTCGCCGCGCAGGCGCGCCATCGTGCCGTCCAGCGCGTCGAGCGGGGTGGTGACGAGCATGAACAATCCGCCCGTCGTCATGCGTCCCTGCGAAACGAAATATGCGCCGACGAAATTTCCCGCCAGCCCAAACAACGTCATCGTGTTGGGCGTCAGGCCGATGCGGTTGAAGAACGCGGCTGTTGGATCGAGAAACCATTTGAACCAGATTCTCATGCGATCGCTGAACGTCAGTTTTTGTGTAGTGTCAACCTTCTCCAAAGCAAGTCCTTTTCAACAGAGATTTCGCTATGATACTACAGATGATAGCGGTGGTCGCCAAGAGGGGACAAATCGCTAAAGCGCGATGTGGCAATTTGTCCTACACTTCCTCATCCATTTCATCGTCGGGATCAATCAGCACGTCGCGCTCGCGCCCGCCGCCCTGCGATTCGCCGACGATGCCCATCTGCTCCAGTTGGTCGAGCAGGCGCGCGGCGCGCGGATAGCCGACCCGCAGGCGGCGCTGGAGCAGGGACGCCGAAGCCCGGTTCGTGCCGCGCACGATGGAGATGGCCTGCTCGATCAGGCCGTCATCCTCGCCCTCGCCCGGTTCCGACAGCAACTTCTCCCACGGCGCCAGTTCCTCCGAATAGGTGGTTGTCTTCTGCCAGTGAGCGATGAGCCGTTCGATTTCCTGGTCGGTCACCAGCACGCCCTGCGCGCGGATGGGATTGCCCACTTCCGGGTTCAGGAAGAGCATGTCGCCGCGGCCGAGCAGGGTCTCCGCGCCGACCGAATCGAGAATGACGCGCGAGTCAATGCCCGAAGCCATCGAGAACGAGATGCGCGCCGGGAAGTTGGCCTTGATCAGTCCCGTCACCACGTCCGTGGACGGGCGCTGGGTGGCGACCACGAGGTGGATGCCGGTAGCGCGCGCCATCTGCGCCAGGCGCACGAGGTTGTGCTCCGTCACGTCGGGCGCGGACATCATCAGATCGGCCAACTCGTCAATGATGACGACGATGCGCGGCAGGGGCGTCACGCCCTCTTTGCGGCGCGACATTTTGCGGTTGTACGAGTTCAGGTCACGGGCGTGGGCCGATTCGAGCAGGCGGTAGCGATGCTCCATCTCCACCACCACCCAGCGCAGAACGCCGAGGATGCGCTGGATGTCGGTCTCCACCTTGCCAAGCAAATGCGGCAGGCCATTGAAGCGCAACAACTCGACCATCTTCGAGTCGATCAAGACCAGGCGCAAATCCTCGGGCGCGTTGTTCATGGCGAGACAGGCCGCAATGGCGGTGATGCAGACCGATTTCCCCGAACCCGTCGCGCCCGCCACGAGCAAGTGCGGCATACGCGACAGGTCCGCGACCAGGGGCTGTCCCGATACGTCGCGGCCGAGCGCGATCGTCATCGGCGAGCCGGCCTTGTAAAAAGCCTCCGTCTCCAAAATGGGACGCAGGCGCACCATCGAGGTGTGCGAGTTCGGCACTTCGATGCCCACGTAGGGTTTGCCCGGCACGGGCGCTTCGATGCGCAATCGTTCCGCGGAGAGCGCCAGGGTCAGGTCTTTTTGGAGGGCGGCGATCTGCGCCACGCGCACTTTCATTTGTTGCGCGTCTTCCTCGTTGGAGCCGGGTTTTTTGATGAACCCGGGCTGGACGGCGAACTGCGTCACCGCCGGGCCGACACGGTAGCCGATCACCTGGGCGGGGATTCCAAATTCCGAAAGGGTCTTCATAATGAGTCCCGCGGTCTGGTTGATGGTGCGCTCGTCGGGACGGGAGGTCTGGTCGCCGGGGAAAAGGTTCAGCGGCGGCAGGCGTTCGCCGCGCGGCTGGGGTCTGGCGGGTTTCTCATCCTTTTCATCTTGATGGCGAAAGGAAGTGCGGAATTCGGGAGGCAATGGCTGGGAACGCTTGCGCGGCTCGCGCGCTTTGGGCGTGGGTTTTGCGCGCTGTTCACCCGCCGCATCGGGCTGCGTGGCGGACGCGAGCGCGGGTTCGGTCTCGGCCAGGTGAAGCAGGCGCGCCTCGAGCAATGCCCAAACATTGAACACGCCCAGCATGAAAAACAGCCAGAGGATCACAAGCAGGACGACGCCCCAGGACGGTCCCGCGAGCGTGGTGAAGAAGCGCGCCAGCCCCCACCCGATGATCCCCCCATCCCGGCCGTCTTCGGCGCGGGCGAGGTCAAAGCCTCCTAAAACGGCGAACAACCCCAAAGTCAGGAAAGAGGCGAGCTCGAAGGAGATGATCCATCCAAAATGAAGCGGACGGTCGTCGCGCCGCAGAAGAAAAATTCCAGCGAGCAGGATGGCGAGGATCAGGAGATAACTTCCCCATCCCAGCCAGGGCTTAAGGATTTTTTCCACCCAAAAGGTGAGTAAAACGCCGCGTGTGATGCCCCACAGCGCCATGAGCGTCATGGCCGCCAACGCCAGCAGGATCACGCCAAACACGTCGCGCAGAAAACGCCCAAAGTGCGCGTGGAAGCGCGCCAGGCGGTCGAGCCAGTCGTTTTGGGGGGCTTCCTGGGGGGTGCGTTTTTGGGAAGACATGAGGTTAGTTAATTTGGCCGCCGTTCAGGTGCAGGCTGAGTCCCAAGCGCTGGTGATGCGCGTCCACGTGCAGGACGCGCACGTCGAGACGCTGGCCTTCGTGGAGAAAATCCTTGACGGCGCCGCCTTCCTGGATGGGCATTTCCGAGGCGTGGATCAGGCCTTCGATGCCCACGTCGAGACGGGCAAACGCGCCGTAAGTCAGGACGGCTGTCACCGTGGCCGGAACCACCTGGTCCACGGCAAAATCGCGCTCGATGCAAAGCCAGGGGTTGGGGAGCAGTCGTTTGAGGCTGAGCGCCACGCGGCAACGCTCCGCGACGATGTCCATCACCATCGCTTCCACCTCCTGCCCCAAAACCACGATCTGGCTGGGATGCCCCACGCGTCCCCACGAAAGTTCGGAGATGTGGATGAGGCCTTCGACCCCGCCCAAATCCACGAAGGCACCGAAGTCGGTGATGTTGGTGACCAGCCCCTTCACTTTCTGGCCGGATTGCAGACTGTCGAAGATTTTGGCGCGGCGTCCCGGCTCGGCCTGCGCGGCGCGTTCGGAGAAAACCACGCGCCCATCCTCGGGCGCACACTCGATGACCTTGAGCTGGATGGAGCGCCCCACATAGCCGCCAAGCGCCTGGTCGCGGTCGGCAGGCTCACTGCCCGCCAGTTCCACCAAATGCGACAGGGGCACGAATCCATGCAGTCCATCGCCATCCACCAGCAGGCCGCCGCGATTAAACCCGGTGACGGTCAACGAGATAATTTCATCGCCATGAAACAATTGCTGGATGCGCGTCCAGTCGGCGGACGGTTTCTCCTGCGCTTCGATGTGTTTCTCCGCCTGCTCGACACTTCGACTTCGCTCAGCGCTGGCGCTTCGACTCTTCGACACTTCCTGCGGTCGCGCGCGGAGCGCAACGCTTCGCTCCGCGCTTGCTTTGGGCGGCCGCGGCGAAACGGGCGTTTGGTGGCGCTGCTCCTCCGCCAGGACGGATTGCCACCAACCATCATCGCTCGCGAAGGCGGGCGCTTCCATCAATTTATTCGGGATTGCCATACGACCTCCTCTACCTCAATAATCGTTTTCCTGTTTTGTTTTCCGAAAGTAGAACTTTCGGATTCCTACCGGATTCCTGAAGTTCTACTTCAGGAACAGTCCTGTCTTGCCTTCCGAAAG
>CAYJLS010000059.1:18172-22832 GCA_964371065.1 uncultured Anaerolineaceae bacterium
CTACCGGATTCCTGAAGTTCTACTTCAGGAACAGTCCTGTCTTGCCTTCCGAAAGTAGAACTTTCGGATTCCTACCGGATTCCTGAAGTTCTACTTCAGGAACAGTCCTGTCTTGCCTTCCGAAAGCAAAACTTTCGGATTCCCGTTGGATGGCGGAAAGGTTACTTTTTCGGATTCCATTTCCAGGATTGTATGAGCCACGGCCTCGACCGCGACCCGTTGTTTGCGATACAAGTCGGCTTCAGACATGGCCAGCCGCGCGGCCACTTCGCGCACTTTGCGCCCCTCGATGAATTTCATCTCGAGGATGTTGAACAGGATCCACTCGCTGGTAAAGCGGCGTTCCCCCTCGGGCTTGATTTGATCCACGGCTTTGCGAAGCAGGGCGCGCAGGGCGTTGGAGACGTTACCGTCATACTCACCGGCCAATGCCTGCACCACCTGTAACTTGATGAGCGGACTCTGCGTCAATTTGGGGCCGCCCCAGTAATGCGTGAGCGCATCCTTGACCCAGTTGGCGAGGTCCGATTCAGGCGGGAGTTCCTCGGCCAGCAGGTTGACGCGGCTGTCGTAACGGCCAAAGGCGCGCAGGCGCTGGAGCATGTCCACTTTGGGTTGCAGGTCTTCCAGGGAACGGAAGAGTTGTCCTTGCAGTTGGCGGTCTTCCAGGGCGAGGGTGGCGCGTTCCGCCAGCAACCAGAGCGCGTCGCGCTGGTCGGCATCCAACGGCTGGTCGGAGCGGCGCGCCACGCCCAGCAGGCCCAGCAGGGACGGGACTTCGTCGGGGTCCATGTCGCCGCGCTTGCGCTGGCGGATGGGCAAAATCCAGAAATCGCCCCAAATAAATTCACGGCGTCCCCCGCCTTCGCCGTCCGCCTGTCCCGCCACTTGCAGGGCCTCGGACAGGTTTTCCTGTTCCAGCAGGTTGCGATTACCCGCCATGACGATGAGCGACAGATCGTCGCCATCCAGCGCGGCGATGAAGGCCGAGGGCGACTGCATGTGATCGCGCACCGCGGCCAGCACGCTTTCCAAAAATTGTTGCAGGTCGCCGCGCGTCAACAGGCGTTCCTCGATATTTTGCAGGAGCAGAAGTTCGGCGCGGTCGCCGCCAAAGAAGAGCCAGCGCTCCCAAAACGGCGCCGCCAGCGTGATGGCATGTTCGAGCAAAAGCACCACCGCCACCACGGAGAGCGGCACGAGGGCGTTGTATTCCGTGCCGAAGAGCGTACCGCCGCGGCGGACGACGGTCATCAAGGCGAGGGCCGCGGAGGCCGTGACGGGTCCGCGCATGATCCATTTTACAAGGCGGCTCTTCACCACGCGGTCCGGCCAGGAGACGCCGAAAAAGGCCACCGCGTAGGCCATCATCACCACCAGTCCGCCCACCGCCAGGTTGATGAGGGTGGAGGCGCTCCAAAACAGGAAGGGATGTTGGCTCGCGACGGAAAATCCGTACAGCAGGTAGGGATAGGAACCCAGCGCGGGGGCGGTCGCGCCCGCCATCAAGTAGAACATGCGGCGGCGGCCGGAGCGGGTGAGCATGCGCCCGTAGGCACGCGCAAAATTGACCCAGGCCCAGACCATCGTCACAACGTAGTAGATGGTAAAAACTTCGGTCCACAATGTCCGCTGAAGGTAAGGCGCCGGTTGCCCGTCCGGGACGAGCGGGCCGAGTAAAGTTCCGGTCCCCAGCAGGAGCAGGAAAAAGGCGGAGATGATGTACGTCAACCGCACCGCGATCCGACGGCGGCCGCGCGAGGGTCGTCCGGCCGTCACGAGCAGGGCATCGGATAAATGAAGATAGGCGGCGGGCAGGAAGACAAGGCCGATCCATTGCAGGCGCAACAGCAGGTCTATCCCCCAGTTCGGCACCGTTTTGTTTTGCAGGGCGTCGGTGGTGAAGACGACCACCACGCCCAGCAGGATGACGGCAAAAGAACGCGCCACCCGGTCGCGCAGGTTGAACGACAAGGCGTATAGAAACAAAGAAAAGGCCGTGATGGCAATCCCGGCCGTTAGAATTTGATTGACTGTCTGGATCCCCGCCAGCAGGCTATCCGTCCAACCGTTAAACATAGGCCTTCCCAAGATAAAGTGACTATGTAGTGGCGATTTCAATCATCCAAAACGACTGAAGTCGTTACTACGTGGAAACCATAAAATTCTATTTCAAGGCGCGCCCAAAAAACAACGCCACATCCTGGTTGGCGTAATAGTGGTCATTATACCCGCAGAATTCCAACCCGGCCTTTTGCGCCATGCGGATGGCAGGCTGGTTCTTGGCCTGGGTCTCAAAAATGAGCATGCGACTGCCCCGCTCGAGCGCCCAATCCTGCGCGGATTTGAGCAACAGGGAACCGATCCCGTGCCGCCTCTTTTCGGACGCGACCACCAGGTCGGTGATCCACGCCACGGTCGCGGCGCTCTGCTCCGCCACGCAGACGTAGCCCATGACGCCGCCATCCACGGCCACAAGCGCCGCGCCCTTGTACTGCCACTCGTCCGCCAGCGCGAAGGGATTGCGCGGATAGGCCACCGTCACCGGGCGCGGCAGGCGCACCTCGCGCAGGGTGGCAGAGACCTGGCCGCTTTCGCGGCGCAAATCCAACTGCCAAACGTAGTCACTCATCACTGAATGATCCATGCCCATCATGCGAGGCAGGTCGGCGGCGACGGCAGGGCGGATTTGGAAAGGCATAGGCGTTATGATCCTTTGATGCGGATGGTGATGATGCAGGTCCCGATCACCTGCGTGGCATTGTCCAGCACAACCACGCGCAGCAGGTAGTCGCCCGGCGTCAGCACAGTGGTGTTTAGAATTCCCAGGTCTTTATTTGTCTTTGCTTCACTTTGCGCCGAAATGGTGCTCCAATTTTCCGTGCCTCTGAGCGCCACTTCGTATTTATAAAAACCAAAATTGGGAAGATTGACCGTGCCGACCAGCGTGACGATGCCGCTGATTTCATCCCCCGGCTTGGGAGAGGTAATCTCCAATTGGCCGGGGATGCATCCCTGCGAACCCTCAACCGGCGTGACCGATGTTGTCCCAAGCAACGCGGTCTGGTTGGGAGCAAGCGCGCCGGAGGGAGTTGCCAGCAGGTCGAGCGTGGGCGTGGCGACCAAAATCCCTGCCGGCAAACCTGGGACAACAAAGATTGCAACCGAAAACACGCCGCACAACAACACCAGCACCAATAGGAGCGCGGCAACCGCCTGCGCCAACCGGTGCATGGAGATTTCGCGCTCCAACCCAAAATAGGCTTCGCGCCATTCCTTCCATGCTTTCAACAGCCAGCGCAGGGAGTAAATTCCCGCCAGCAAAAGCAAGAGATATAGAAAACCTTGATACGTCCCAATAAACCGAAATAATTCCTGCATATTTTCTCGATGCTAAGTAGAAAAATAAGTTCCTTGTTTTGGATGCAGTTACACTGCATCCTGCTCGCAGTTCAACTGCTCGCGAACTTTGAAAACAGGAAGTTATTCCTACCCAGATACTAAAGCGACCGCAGAACCCCGCGGATGATTTTCTCCATTTTGGGGGTGATGACCCGCCCGGCCTCCATCACCTCTTCATGGGTGGTGACGGTGGAGCCGTCCAGGTTGGCCTTGTT
This sequence comes from uncultured Anaerolineaceae bacterium, assembly GCA_964371065.1. GTDB lineage: Bacteria > Chloroflexota > Anaerolineae > Anaerolineales > Villigracilaceae > Denitrolinea. The sequence continues at coordinate 21,790 of CAYJLS010000059.1, forward strand.
GCTGATGCCCGAAAAGCCGAGCACGCGTTGGCCGCCGTGACGCGCCACCGTCACTTCGGGGACGGTGGACATACCCACCGCGTCCGCGCCCGCCACCCTTAGAAATCTCAGGTCGGCCGGGGTCTCGAAGGACGGCCCGCTCAACCCGGCGTAGACTCCCGCGCGCAGGGGAATCCCAGCCCCTTTCGCCGCGCCCCGCGCGAGGTCCGCGAGGGGGCGATCGTAGGCCTGGCTCATGTCCGGGAAGCGGGGACCGATCTCGTCCAGGTTCGGCCCGATGAGCGGATTCAGTCCCGCCATGCCGGCCAGGTTGAGATGGTCGGTGATCAGCATCACGTCGCCCGGCACAAAATCCGGGTTGATGCCGCCCGCCGCGTTGGTCACGACCAGGATTTCGATCTTGAGCGCCTGCATCACGCGCACCGGCAATGTGACCTGCGACATGCTGTAGCCTTCATAATAATGGACGCGCCCCTGCATAACGAAGACCGGCTGGCCTTCCAATTCGCCAACGACCAACTGGCCGCTATGCCCGGTCACCGTGGAAAGCGGCCAATGCGGGAGTTCACGAAAAGGTATAATCTGGGCGTTTTCCACAGACGCGGCCAGCGCGTTCAAGCCGGAACCAAGAATCAGCCCCACACGCGGAACAACATTGAGGCGGGCGCGAACAACTGCCGCCACTTCCTTGATTTGATCCTGGGTAATATTTTCAGGCATTGCGATTCCTGCTCAAGAATTTTCACCACAAAGGCCGTCGGAAAGCGAGCGCCCCGCCAACGAACCTTCCGGGCGGCGAAAATTATATCAGAGATTCCAAACGGCGCAGAAAAAAAGGAAATTTACCACAAAGGGCACAAAGTAACACAAAGGAAGAGCTTTTAGGTTTTCCTTCGTGCCCCTTCGTGACCTTCGTGGTTAAAGGTTTTTCTCTTCCGGCTTGTCCGGGTTAGGAGATGCGAGTTGCGATGATTCCGTGTTTTCTCTACCGTACAAATTCTTAACGCGAATACCGCGAATAGGCGAATGTCACGAATTCTCCC
>CAYJLS010000060.1:0-22678 GCA_964371065.1 uncultured Anaerolineaceae bacterium
TGCTTTATGAGTTTTCCGTCCACCCCATGTAGTGACGAATTCATTCGTCCCCGACAACTAAAGTCGTCACTACGTGGGTTTGATCCATGTAGTGACGAATTCATTCGTCCCCGACGACTAAAGTCGTCACTACGTGGATAAAAGTCAATGGGATAAAAAGCAACGGCGGCCATTGGCCGCCGTTGCAAACTTAGATCTCGTCTTCGCCCTCTTCCCAGAGTTCGTCTTCTTCTTCCTCTTCATCCTCCCACTCGTCCAGTTCCTCCTCCTTATCCTTATCCCAGTCGTCTCCGGCCGCGGCCGCGTCGGTGGGGGAATAGGTGGCGCAACCGGTATCGGGGTCAATCTCCACGGCGGCGGCGCTGCAATAGCCGTCATCAACGAAGACGCAGTCCAGGTAATGGCAACGGATGCGGGGCATGTTAATCCTCCTGTGATTGGGGTTGTCGAACCAGTCGAACGACGGAAATGACAAATATGATAGTCATGGCGGCTTGCGAAGTGAGGCAGAACGGGCACAGCGCCTTCAGGATGGCGAACTCCACGTAGACCAGGTACAGCGTGAACAGGAAACCCGCCAGCGCCAGCCCAAAGAGGAACAGGATCGCGTTTTGGCGCAGGAACTCGTTGCGTTTTTCCAGCAGGTGCAAAAGCAGGATGGCCGCGTATCCGCCCACACCCACCAGTCCCACCGGGATGCCGTAGATTTCAGAATACTTGCTGGTGTTTACCACCGAACAGCCGCCGTTTCCCAGGCATAAGGCGTTGTTGTCGGTCAGTTTGTAAATCGTCATGTAGATCGAAACGATGATGCCGATCACAACCAAAACGAGCGAGGCTTTGTACAGCCATTTATCCATGTTTGACCTCATTTTTTAAACCAGCCATGCTTCCACTTCCTGACCGGCAGGGCGGGATTTTACCCCAGCGGGGATAATTAGTAAAGCGTTTGCCTGAACCAGCGAGAGCAGGTTGCCCGATCCCTGGTGACCGGTCAGCCGCGCCGACCCGTCCTCGCGGACGATGGCGCGCAGGTAACTTTCGCGCCCGTCTGACTCAATCGCCTCGGCCAAACGGACGGTGGTTCGCCGCCTCGGACGCGCTTCCAGCCCGGACAGTTTCTCGATGGCGGGACGCGCGAACACCTCGAACGTCACAAAGGCCGAGACGGGGTTGCCCGGTAATCCAATGAACGGGATGCCGCGATATTCCCCAAAAGCCAGCGGTTTGCCCGGGCGCATGTTGACTCGCCAGAAATCCAGGCGGCCTTTGGATTCCACCACCTCCTTTACGAAGTCGAACGCGCCGACCGAGACGCCCGCGGACGTGACGATGAGATCCGCCGCCGCTTCGACCGCCCGCTCCAGCAGGCTTTCCACCGCGGCGCGCTCGTCCGCCGCGACGCCGAGGCGGACGACCCGCGCGCCCGCCTCTTCGATCTGCGCCGCGATGGCGTAGGAATTCGAGTCGTGGATCTTGCCCTCGGTCAGCGGCGCGTCCACGGGCAGGAGTTCGTCCCCGCTGGAGAGCAGGGCGACGCGCGGAACTTCATATACCGGGACGGTTGCCGCGCCCAGCATCGCCAGCAGGCCCAGCTCTTGTGGGCGCAGGCGTTGATGCGCGGCCAGCACCGACTGCCCGGCGCGCACGTCGCTGCCGCGCGGACGGACGTTTTCGCCCGCGTCCACTTTGCGGGAGATCGTCACCTGCGCGGGCGCGGGGACGCCGGAGCCGCGTTCGGCGAAGTCCGTTTCCTCGACCGGGATGACCGCGTCCGCGCCTTTTGGCAGGGGTGCGCCGGTCATAATGCGCGCCGCTTCGCCGGGCGCGAGAGAACGCTTGGCGGGCGCGCCCGCCGCGATGTCGGCGACCACGCGCAAAGTCACGCGCGAGGCGGAGGTGTCCGCGGCGCGCAGGGCGAAGCCGTCCATCGAGGAATTGTCAAAGAGGGGGAGGTCGGTCGCGGCGCGGATGTCCTGCGCGAGGACGCGCCGCGCGGCCTGGTCGAGCGGGACAGTCGCCTGCCCGACGGGTTGAATCTTCTGAAGGATGCGTTGTTGCGCGTCGCTTACGTCGAGCAGTGTCATGGCGTCTTCCATGTAGTGGCGACTTTAGTCGTTCTGTGAAGCGGCGGCATTATACTCTGAAACGGGTATAATTACGCACGGAGGATCACGCATGGAAATTACCTGGTATGGACAATCCTGTTTTCGTCTCACCGAGCGCAGTATGGCGACGGTGGTGACGGACCCGTTCGATCACGAAGCCATTGGTTACAGTCCGTTGAAATTGAAAGCGGATATTGTGACGGTCAGCCACGACGCGCCGGGACATAACAACACGGAGGCGGTGAAGGGCGCTTCGCACGTTATCACCGGCCCGGGCGAGTTTGAGATTGGCGGTGTTTTTATCACCGGCGTGCAGACCGATGCGCCTGGCAAAAAAGCCAAAGATGTGCCGCGCAACACGCTGTACGTTTTCGATTATGACGGCATCACCGTGGCGCACCTGGGCGATTTGAAAAACGTCCCCTCGCAGGCGGAGGTGGAGGCGCTTGGCACGGTCAACGTGGCGCTCGTGCCGGTGGGCGGCGGCGGCGGCTTGAACGCGGCCAAGGCGGCCGAGGTCGTCAGCCTGCTGGAGCCGAACCTGGTCATCCCGATGCACTATGCCACGCCCGACGCGAAGGTGGAACTGGATTCGCTCAACAAATTCCTGAAAGAGATGGGATTGGGCGCGGGCGCGGTCGAAAAACAGGCCTCGCTCAAAGTGACCCGTTCGAGCCTGCCCGACGAGACGCACGTGATCGCGCTCGAATACCAGCGCGAGTAAGAAGTATCTTGATAAAAGCGGCTTTGGAACGCGAATTACGCGAATGAGCGAATATCACCAATTCCTGAATTATTCGCGTCATTCGTATATTCGCGGCATTCGTGTTGAGAGTCTTTCAATTTTGAGATAGCCATAAGTAATTGTCTAGGAGCCAAAGTGCCAGTCAAAGTTTTGATGACCTGGGATATTTCCCCGGAGCGCGAACAGGAATATTTTGAATTCGTCATCGGCGAGTTCGTGCCTGGCGTCCAGCGCATCGGCCTGCAGCCCTTCGAAGCTTGGGCCACCATCTACGGGGAACATCCGCAAATCCAGGTGGGACTGATGGCCGAAGACGCGTCTGTGGCGCGCCGCGTCCTCAACTCGCCCGAGTGGTTCAGGCTGTCCGAGCAGTTGTTCGCCTTCGTGAAAAACTATTCCCACAAAGTGGTACCCGCACGCGGCGGGTTTCAATTTTAGTACCGCAAAATTAATTTTGCGAACTCGCGCAAGATAAATCTTGTGGTAGCAAGGCTCAAGATGACATCACTGAACTCTCTCACGATAGCGGGTAATTTCTTCGTTTGTTTGTTGGTTTTAGAGTGGCTTTTCTGGATGTCTCCTCTGAAACATACCAGCGAACTGTTGTCTAACAAGATGGGAGCATGGTTTTATGTGCTCCAGCCTCACTATATCATCAGAGTTTTGGCTCTATGTGTAATATGGGTATTGTGGTCTTCACATCTAGAACTGTGGTCAGTTTTTACTGGTGGTCGGAATTGGTTCTACTCATTCAGTTTGGGTATTATCCTATCGGTTCTTTCGTCGCTAAAAGTTCCACACCGCACATTTTGGCAAGAAGCGCGCCATTGGTATCAGGAAGACCGGCATTCGTTCGCTAGAAGTATTCTTTACCTGCTGGTTTACCCGGGTCTTGTGGAAGAATTGTTGTTCAGATGGTTCTTCACTGCTATACTGTGGGCAAGATTCGGTTGGTGGACAGTAGTAATTGTTCCGATACTTAACATCATATGGCATCTTCCTGTTTGGTGGGACACATTTAAGGGTAGAAAATGGCAAGACATATTTGTTGGCATAATTCCAATCACTACCTTTGCGATTGCGTTAACCGCAATTGCAATAACCACGAATAACCTTATTGGTCCTGTTATTGCCCATGCTTTTGGAGATTGGTGTGGTCTCATTTTACAGCGAGATTCATTCAAAGCCACTTCATAAGATGGCAAAATTATCTGGATTTATGGATTGAGCCTTGCTAACACTGTTTGCGGACAGCGGCTTTGCCCGCTGTCTTTGACAGAAAAAAGTTATGAAAGCTGACTTTGCCCTTGAGATTATCCAGCGTGCATTGGAAAAGCCTGTTTCAACATGGTTAAATTACACGCCGCAGAACACACCCATTGTTATTTATGACGATAAGGAGTTCGTATTTCTCAATCATCCTAATCCGCCCGTAGAGCGTCCTGATAATTTGACAGCGGCGACAGCATTGGAAATTAATGGGCATTTGACAGCAACGATACCTTTGTCCATGTGTGACGATGAAGCATCCTTGATTCCACTGATATATCACGAATGTTTTCACGTCTATCAGGGTAAGAGATTTCAATTCACTGGCGAATACAACTTCTTTGAGGCGCTGGCTTATTATCCCGAATTGAACTATGCTTACCGAGCGCTATGCTCGGCGGAAACAGATGTTATCAACAACACTGCGCTTGTGCCATTAGAGAAAGCGAGATTGCTTTCTGGACTCATCCACAAAAGACATGCAATATTATGCCAAACTAACGGCTTGCTTGATTTTGAGAAAAATTTAGAGAGGAACGAAGGCGCAGCATCGTTTGTAGAACAACAAGCACGAGAAAAATTATTTGGAATTTCTCCCAACAATTCAAAATGCTACTACGGGTATTCAAGGCAGTATTTTATAGGCGCTGCACTTTACTGGTTGTTAGAGCAAATAGACTCAGGTGATGACTGGCAAGAGCAGGTTGAAAAAAGAAAATCACCTTCTGAATTGTTGCTTCAAATTGTGCCCTCAGAACAAATAGACTGCGCAATATTAGATATTGGGCGCAGGGAATTGCAAGAACGACAGAATGTAGAACAAATTCTAACAGAAGCCAACCGAAAAATTGAAAACATGCTCAATCGTGGCACGATGACCATTAGGTTACCCAACAAAGCCCAGATATTCAGGTCTTTCAGCCCCAAAAGCATTATTTCATTAGGAGATGGGAGGCTGTTACACACAGAATTTGTCATCATTCAAACGCCGAATGGACAAATTTCCATTCAGGGCGAGATGGCTTTAGAAAATTACACGGACAATACAGTTACATTTCCTGCTATTCCATTTGAGATTGTAGCTGGTAAATTGCATATTCGCACAGAAAGTGTGCAAGTTGATTTGGAGCATGTTCGAAAGTTACCAAATGGTATGGTGGAAGTCTTGTAAACCAAAAAGCGGACTAACACTACATGAATCTGACAGCGGGCTTTGCCCGTTGAGGGTATGCGCCGCGAGCCGGCCAAGTTGGTTTCGGTGCAAAGGTGCCTTGCCTGTCCCGCCCGTTGCGGCTTAAGCTTGCCGGTACACGCCATGTCCCGTTTCTGGCCCCATTTCTTTTTGCTTTCCATCCTCGAAGGTCTCGCGGCGCTGGCCGCGCTTTTTGTGATTCCGAGCGAGAAACTTTCCCTCGCGCGCCTCGCGCTGATGGCCGTCATCCTGCTTCCGCTGGCGGCGGCTGGCTGGCTATTCCTTCGTTCGCTGGATGCGGACTGGCGCGCCCGCCATCTCGATCCGACGGCCCGACCGGGCTTTTTTCGCGCCCTCGCGTTTTTCTGCTCGCTTCTTTTCCTGACCTCGGGCCTGCTCCTGTTTCTTCTGCGTTATCTCAACCCTGAAGCGACCGCCTCCTACTTTGTCCGCGCCCGCCCCGCGCTGACCTACCTCCTGCTCCTCGCCGCGCAGACTGCCCTCTGGCTGACCGCGCTTCGCAACGGAATCCACTTGCAGATATTGCAGACGCGGCGCGCGGTCTTCGTCTCCGCGGGAATCGTCTTCGCGGTCTTCGTGATCCTCTGGCTGATCGTCATCTTCACGGGACTTGGAATTACCAAAGACACGAGTTACTGGGGCGAACCTGGCGTTCCCATCCTCGGCTGGCAATTGCTTCTCGCACTTCTCGTTGGTATTCTTTTATCTTTCCTCTTTCATCTTTCTTCTCGCTTTTCACGTCTTATTTACTTCCTCCTTCCATTCTTCATCTGGCTCCTCGCTCTCGGCTTGTGGATGAGCGTCCCGCTGACTTCGCTTCGCAACAGTTTCTATGCGCCCATCCAGCCGCCGTACAGCCAACCCTTTCCCGCTTCGGACGCGTCCTATTACGACTCGGACGCGCAGAGTTTATTAATGGGCTACGGATTTGTCCATCCCATTCCCACGCGCCCGCTGTTCATCCTTTTTCTCACCAGCTTGCACGCCCTGCTCGGACAGGAATACGCGCGCCTCGTCCTCGGGCAGACGCTGATCTTCGCGCTTCTGCCGGTTGCGCTATATTTCCTCGGCAAGCAACTGCACAGCCGCGCCGCAGGTCTGACGGTTGCCCTGTTCGCCATCTTTCGCGAGTTGACCAGCCTGTGGGTGGCCTCGGATGCGCGCGTCAGCAACACGAAGATGTTGCTCTCCGAGTTCATCACCACACTGGTGTTGATCGCCTACCTGCTCCTCGTCTTGCGCTGGTTCCAGCAAAAGCGCGGCGGACTTCTTCTCGCATTCGCGTCTGGCGGCGTGCTCGGCTTGCAACTGCTCCTGCGGACCCAGTCCGCGTTCCTCGCGCCGGGTGTGATCCTGCTGGCCCTGTTCGTTTTCTGGCCGGATTGGAAAAGGTGGATCGCGCATTCCGCCCTCTTCGTCGCGGGACTCGTCCTGGCCGTCTCGCCGTGGCTGGCGCGCAATTACGCTGTCACGGGACAGGCCTCGCTCGATGATCCGCTCCAGATCAAGGCGGTTGCCAGCATGTACAGCGGCGGGACTCCCACCTCGAATTTTCCGCAGTTCGATGGGCAGTCGCCCGCGCAGATGAGCCGCTTTGTGGTGGATACCATCCTCCAGCGTCCCGCGTACGTGGCGGGATTTGTGTCCAACCAATTCCTCGCCAACGCGATTGACTCCCTGCTCGTCCTGCCCATCTTTGCGCGCTACGATGGGTTGGCCGCGCCGATTTACCTTTACTGGTACGAGTGGGACGGTCGTCTCTCGCCCGCGAATGCCGCGCTCTTCGTTGTCTACCTGGCGGTCATCGCGCTCGGTCTCGCCGCGGCCTGGAAACGCCTGCGCTGGGCGGGACTGCTCCCGCTGGTCTTTTTCATCTTCTATGCTTTCTCCACCAGCCTGGCGCGCTTCTCTGGCTGGAGATATATCTTCCCCGCGGACTGGGTCGGTTATTTCTACTTCGCCCTCGGCGCCGTGGAAGTGTTCTCGCTGACCGCTCTGCTCTTTGGCGCGCATACACAGGTAGACAGGTATACAGGTACACAGGTACACACGGACACTTCGAGGCTCGTCTCTTGTCATCCGTCGCTTTCTTTCCTCTTCCTTCTTTCTTCTTTCGTCTTTCTTTTCATTGGAAGTCTCCCGTGGATTGCGGAGTCCGTTATTCCGCGCACCGAATCCCTCTGCGCGGACTCCCTCCCAACCTGCCTCGCCGCGCAGGGCGTGGACGGGGCGCAAGTGCGCGCCTTCCTCGGTCAGCCCGACGCGGTCGCGTTGACCGGCCGCGTGCTTTACCCGCGCTACTTCCCGCGCAACCTGGGGCTGGCTTCCACCAATCCCAACCCCGCCTTTGCCCCGCGCGACTTCCCGCGTATGGGCTTTTATTTTCTGACACCCGACGGCGTGGAACAGGTTATCCTGCCCATGCGCGGATCGCGTCCCTTTCCTCACGCGGCGGATGGAATCCTGCTTGGCTGTCAGCGTGACAAATATGTGGAAGTGAAATTGATTATTTTCCCCGCGACGGGTGAGACTTTCACCAGCGGCTCACTTGCTGACCCCTGCCAGAATCCATGAACCACCTCTCAACCAAACTCCTTCACTGGTACCGCCTCCACGGGCGGACTCTTCCCTGGCGCGGGCATCCCGACCCGTACGCGGTGTGGGTCTCCGAGATCATGCTCCAGCAGACGCGCGTCGAGGCGGTCATCCCATATTTCGAAGAGTGGATGGATCGCTTCCCGTCTGTGCAGGCATTGGCGGAGGCCTCCGAGCAGTCTGTGCTAAATCTCTGGGAGGGACTCGGCTACTACTCCCGCGCCCGCAATCTACACAAGGCCGCCAAGATTCTCGTGGACGAATTGGATGGCGAGTTGCCGCGTTCCGCGGACGCGCTCCGCAAACTGCCCGGGATCGGACGCTACACCGCAGGCGCCATCGCCTCGATGGCTTTCGGTCTCGACGAACCCACGCTGGATGGCAACCTGCGCCGCGTCTTTGCCCGTCTCTTCAACGTGGAGGTTCCCGCCGATTCAACCGAGGGCGAGAAAATTCTATGGAAACTCGCCGCGGAAAATTTACCAAAAGGCAAAGCTGGTGATTTCAACCAGGCGCTGATGGATCTGGGCGCAGCCATCTGCCTGCCGAAGAATCCGCGTTGCCCACTTTGCCCATTACGCGAGGATTGTCAGGCGCGGAAACTGGGATTGCAGGAAGCGCGTCCGGTGTTGAAACCCAAAGCGGAAGTGCCGCACGTTGTCCATGCCGCGGCGGTGATTGTAGGGCAAATTGCCAATTTGCCCCACGTGTTGTTGGCGAAGCGTCCCTCCAGCGGCCTTCTCGGCGGGATGTGGGAATTCCCCAACGGGCGCGTTAACGGCGACCCCGCGCGGGGGTTGCCCAAAGCCCTGAAAACGGGATATCGCCTCACGGTCCGCGCGGGCGAGGCGCTGGGTGTCGTCAATCACGCCTACACCCATTTCAGCGTCACAGTGCATGTCTTTTCTGCAAAATTGGCAGAAACTAAAAAAGAAAATCTGCGGATGAACGAAAATTTAAAATGGATAAAATTAACCGAACTCGAAGATTACCCGATGGGAAAAATTGACCGGCAGATTGCACGAAAAATTTTGACAAGGCAGACCACATGACCATCACCCTCCTGCTCGACCTCGACGAAACCCTGCTCGACACCAACCTGGGCGCGTTCGTACCGGCTTATTACCAAAAACTGGCAACGCACCTCGCACCGCACGTCCCGCCCGAAAGCCTGCTCAAATATTTGATGTTGGGCACACGTCAAATGATGGCGAGCGAAGACCCGTCGCGCACCCTGCGTGAAGTCTTCAACGAAAATTTTTATCCCTTCCTCAAGGTGGATCACGACGCAGTCCAGCCTGCCATCGAAAAATTTTATGACGATATTTTTCCGAGCCTGTGCGAGGTGACGAAGCCCATCCCCGGCGCGGTGGAATTTGTCGAATGGGCGTTTGCCGCGGGGCATCGCGTCGTCATCGCCACCAGCCCGTATTTTCCGCGCAAGGCCACCCAGCATCGCCTGCGATGGGCCGGCCTGCCGCCTGAAAAATATCCGTTTGCGCTGGTCTCCTCTTACGAAGATTTCCATTTCACCAAACCCAATCCCGCGTATTTTGCGGAGGTGCTTGGCCGACTGGGCTGGTCGGACGATCCCGTGCTGATGGTGGGCAACGACGTGGAGCAGGATTTGATCCCCGCCGCGGCGCTGGGACTCGCGACTTTTCATTCTTTGGACATTACCCCGTCCTCAAACGGATTCGCGGCTACAGGCCGCGGACGTCTCGCTGAGCTTCGGTCCTGGCTGGAGCAGACGGATCCCGCGACGCTCATGCCTGTTTTCTCCTCTTCGGCCTCCATCCTCGCCCTATTGCGATCCACCCCCGCCGCGCTGACGGGTCTGCTCGACCCCCTGGCGCCCTCCGCTTGGACGGCGCATCCCGCCGCGGGCGAGTGGTCTGTCACCGAGGTGCTTTGTCACATGCGCGACGTGGAACGCGAAGTGGACCAGCCGCGCATCCGGCAGATTCTCGGCGAGCATGAGCCGTTCATCCCCGCGCAAATGCCCGACGAGTGGGCGAAGGCGCGTGCCTACCAGGCCCAGGATGGCCCGTCCGCGTTGCGCGAGTTCACGTCCGCGCGGATTCAGACGCTGGAAATGCTCCAGAACCTCGCGCCCGCTCAATGGTCCAGAAAGGCGCGGCACGCCATTTTAGGTCCGACCACGTTGCAGGAATTGGTCGGATTCAACGCCGAGCATGACCGTCTGCACATCCAGCAGGTGTGGAAGACTCTGGGTACGTCGCACCATCCTCGAGGGGATGAATCCAGTCGGTAAGGTGCGGCGCACCCATCTGGACAAATCCGTATCGCTTTCCAAACCGTTGTGTTATAACTGCCAGAATTCTGTAGAGCGAGATACCATCTCGCTCTACTCTTTTGGAGTAGCATAATGAGAAAACGAGTGGTTGTGACCGGACTGGGTTGTGTCAGCCCGGTTGGAAATAATGTGGCAGATACGTGGCGCGCGCTGATCGAAGGCAAATCGGGCGCGGCGCCGATCACCCAATTTGATGCCAGCCATCACAAGACGAAGTTCGCGGCCGAGGTGAAGGGCTTCGATGGCGCGGCGCTGTTTGGGGCGCGCGAGGCGCGCAAAATGGACCGCTTTGCCCAGTTCGCCACCGCCGCCGCATTGGAAGCGCTGGCGCAGGCGAAATTTACGGTGGACGAATCCAACCGCGACCACGTGGGGGTGTTGATCGGTTCGGGTATCGGCGGGATCCAAACCCTGCTCAAGGAGGCGGAGACCCTGCGCGAACGCGGCCCCGACCGCGTCAGCCCGTTCCTGATCCCGATGATGATCTCGGATAGCGCGGCGGGCATGATCGCCATCCGCGTGGGGGCGCGCGGCCCGAACCTGTCCATCGCGACCGCCTGCGCCACCGGCACGAACTCGGTTGGCGAGGCGGCGGAGATGATCCGGCGCGGCGCGGCGGACGTGATGATCGCGGGCGCGGCCGAGGCGGCCATTGTTTCGGCGGCCATCGCGGGCTTGAATGTGATGGGCGCGATCTCGACGCGCAACGAAGAACCGGAACGCGCTTCGCGTCCGTTCGACAAGGACCGCGACGGTTTCCTGATGGCGGAGGGCGCGGCCGTCCTGATCCTGGAATCGCTCGACCACGCCCGGGCGCGCGGCGCGGACATTCTGTGCGAGTTCAGCGGCTACGGCGTCTCCAATGACGCGTACCACATCTCCGCCCCGGCGGAGGATGGCGCGGGCGCGGCGCTTTCGATGCGCCTGGCGTTGGAAGATGCGGGACTCGGTGTCAGCGACATCGGCTACATCAACGCGCACGGCACCTCCACCGCATTGAACGACAAGGGCGAAACCGCCGCCATCAAAACCATCTTCGGCGGGCAGGCGTATAAAATTCCCGTTTCCTCCACCAAGTCCATGACCGGCCACCTGCTCGGCGCGTCCGGCGCGCTTGAAGCGGTGATCTGCGCCAAGGTGTTGCAGGAAAACCTGTTGCCGCCCACCATCAACTACGAGACTCCCGACCCCGTCTGCGATTTGGATTACGTTCCCAATCGGGCGCGCCCCGCGCACCCGAATCACGTCATGTCCAATTCGTTCGGATTCGGCGGGCATAATGCCACGCTGATCCTTAGCCGATTTGTATAGACCGATTTCACCGTCATTGCGAGCCTTCGGGAAGCAATCTCCTCGTTAAACTGGGGATTGCTTCGGGACACCTGCCCTGGCGGGCGGTGCCAGGGAGAACGCCCTCGCAATGACGGGATGTGATGGATAGTTGGAATCAAATCCGTGATTTACTGAACCTGCCAACCTGTTCTACAAACAACAAGAGGAATAAATGCTTTATGCTCACATCACCGGCTGGGGCATGTTCGTCCCCGAACCGGTGTTGACGAACGACGATCTTGCCAAAACGATTGACACCAACGACGAGTGGATCCGCGAACGGACGGGCATTCGCGAGCGTCACATCGCGCGCGAGACTGATTCTACGTCCACGCTGGGGGCGCGCGCCGCGCTCAAGGCCCTGTCGGTTGCCAACCTCAAGCCCACCGATCTCGACCTGATCATCTGTTCCACCTCCACGCCGGAGCATCTCTTCCCGGCCACGGCCTGCCTGATCCAGGATCAACTCGGCGCGACCAAAGCCGGCGCGTTCGATTTGCTGGCCGCCTGCACGGGCTTCATCTTCGCCATGAACATGGCCGCCCAGTCCATTCGGAGCGGGGCGGTTAAAAACGCGCTGGTGATCGGCTCGGAGACGCTTTCCCGCTTCGTCAACTGGCAGGACCGCAACACCTGTATCCTGTTCGGCGACGGTGCGGGCGCGTTCATCTTGCAGGCCAGCGAAAAGCCCGGCGGCGTGCTTTCGGCGGTCATGCACTCGGACGGCTCCGGCGGCAACCTGCTCACCCTGCCCGCCGGCGGGAGCCGCCACCCGGCCAGCGAGGCCACCATCCGTGAAGGCCAGCATTACATCTACATGGACGGCAAGGAAGTCTTCCGCTTTGCCGCCAGAGCCATGGCGCAGGCCACCGAGGAAGTGTTGAAGTCCGCCGGTCTCACCAAAGACGACGTGAGCCTCATCATTCCGCACCAGGCCAACTCGCGCATCATCGAGGCCGCCGCGCGCGGACTGAAATTGCCGATGGACAAATTTTTCGTCAATGTGGATCGTTACGGCAACACCTCCACCGCCTCCATCCCGATTGCCACTGTGGAGGCCGTGGAAAAAGGCCGCGTTCATCCCGGCGACAAGGTGGTTTTCGTCGGCTTCGGCGCAGGACTCACCTGGGGCGCGCTAGTTGCCGAATGGACGGGTCCCCTGCCTTCGCCGCGCAAAATTAACGTTGGCCGCTATCGCCTGTGGGGTCGCGTCCGCTCTCTCCTGCGTCGCTTCGAGCGCTTCCTCGAAGGCCTCATCTGGGGACGCCGCGCATAACTTTTTAGAAACCCGTTTGCCCCAGTGGGGTCAACGGAAACAGGGTGTGCATGCAAAGGTTGTCATCTGGAGCGCGTGGAACAAGTCTATAGACTTGTTCCACTGGCATGGTTTGCGTGCACACGAAACGGGTTTCTAATGGCAGATTTATCCTGAATGTGGTACATTTGGCGACGAAATCAAGCAAGGAGACAAAATGTTGAGAAATTTTGGTTTACCTGAAATCCTGATCCTGTTGGTGATCGTCCTCATCCTCTTTGGCCCCGGGCGCATCGGCAAGATTGCCGGCGAACTCGGCCAGGGCATAAAAAATTTCCGTGATGGAATGGGCGGCAAGAAAGAAGACGAACCCCAGGAACCTCCGCAACCTCCTAAAGAATAATAAGCAAACTCCCCGCCGTTGCGGGGAGTTTTGGTTACAACAACTTTTTCAATTCATCGGGGGTGGTCACAGGGCGCCGGCACACAAATCCCTCGCACACGTACGCGGCGGATTTTCCATCCACCGGCGGACGGTCTCGCAACAACTCGGGAGCATTTTCTTTGATTGGATGAAGAGCCGCGGCCACCACGACGTTTGGCCTGTACGCCGCCCGAACCGCGTTTACCAACTCCCGCGCCGAATCCTGCCCATCCTCGCTGACGACGATCGCCACTTGCTTCACCTCCGCAAGCGCGAACTCCGCCGCGGACAGCCACCGTCCGAACGCGGTGGGGTAGCGGACTGCTGGATCCGCCGCCTGACGAAGCGCGGCTTCGGCGAGGTCGCGGAAATCCCCGCGCCCCGTCAGCGCGGACAGTTTGAGCAGCGCCTCCACCGCCAGCGCGTTCCCGGAGGGGGTGGCGTTGTCCTGCAAGTCTTTTGGCCGCACGAGCAGACTTTCCCCATCCACAGACGTATCAAAAAATCCGCCAGCAGGGTCACTGAATCGTTGAATCATTTCCTCTGCCAACTCCAACGCGGACGCGAACCACTTGTTATCGAAATTGGTCTGGTACAACTCGATTAAACCAAGAATCAACGCGGCGTAATCTTCGAGAAAAACTTCGTTGGTAGTTTTCCCATCCCGCCACGAGCGATGCAATTTCCCATCCCTCCGCAAGTGGGTGAGCAGGAATTCGGCGTTGCGCGTAGCCAGTATAGACCACGTAGTGACGACTTTAGTCGTTTGGGGACGACTGAAGTCGTCACTACGTGGAGTAGGAAGCGCCCCTTCGGGGTCAGTCGTTTCTGGACGAATAAATTCGTCACTACGTAGAGGAAGCACCCTCGCGGCCTCCGCGAACGCGGCCAGCATCAGTCCGTTCCAGGCGGTGAGGATCTTGTCATCCGTCCCCGGGCGGACGCGTCCGCTACGGACGGCGAGCAGTTTTTCGTGGCACTCGGCCAGTTTAACGGGAACCGCCTCAGGGTCGAGTTGGAAGCGAGCCGCGAGAGAGGCATCATCGAGGGCGCGCTGGAGTACAGTCTTGCCCTCCCAATTGCCGCGCTCGGTCACGCCGTACGCGGCCGCGAAAAAGTCATAGGCTGAGAAACCCGTTTTCTTGGAGAAAACGGGTTTCTCCTTTGTGAGCGCGGCGCGCAGTTCATCGGCTGTCCAAACGTAAAACTTGCCCTCCTCGCCTTCCGAGTCGGCGTCCAGTGAGGAATAAAATCCGCCCTCGGGATGAGTCATCTCGCGGGCGACGAATTCCAGCGTTTCCTCGACGATGCGTCGGAAGGACGCGTCGCCCGTGATCTGCCAGGCGTGCAGGTAGGCGCGGACGAGTTGCGCGTTGTCGTAGAGCATTTTCTCGTAATACTGTCCCCAACCGTACAAGCGGAGTTTTGTTTTCAGCACGGTTGTCAGTCGGCAGCTATAGTCTGATGGCTCACTAATGACTTGGATAACCAGTCAATTGAGTTTCCATTTCTTTTGGTGAATTGACCGGCTGCTGACAAACAAATCCCTGGCATACATACGCGGTTGGAAGATCATTCAATAAAGGCCGATCCTTCAACAAGGCTGGTGCCTCCGGCCCCGGTGGGTAAGTGGAAATCGCTGTTGCCTGTCGGGGCCGGTATGTTTTCCATAGAGCGTTCAATAATTCCCTGGTTTCGGTGCGCTGTGAGTCACCGATAATTGCCACTTCATGAGTCGGACCAACAGCAAAGTCGGCAGCGCACAACCACTGTGCAAAGGCTGTTGGATAGCGTAACATAGCTCCATATACTGAGGAGAGCATTTCCTCGGCCAGGTCTCGCCATTCCGTCCGATCTCCATACGCCGCCAACTCCAGCAGAGCGGTAGCGGCAATTGCATTCCCGGACGGAGTGGCGTTATCCTGAATGTCTTTTGGTCGTACAAGGAGGACTTCATGGTCATCGCGTGTGTTGAAAAAACCACCATTGGGATCAGCAAAGTGTTCAACCATTTCATCGGCGAGTTTCAATGCTGATCGATACCATTCATTATTTGGGTCGGATTGATACAACCCCAAAAGCGCCAAAATCAGACCGGCATAATCCTCCAGATAGGCATTATGCTTTGCCTGTCCCTCTCGCCATGATCGGTGTAGCCGACCATTTACATAAAGTTTACTCAACAAGAATCGTGCGTTATGAATGGCAACTTGAAGATAATCCTGCCTATTCAGATAACGTCCTGCCTCTGAGAATGCTTTGAGCATCAGGGAATTCCACATTACAAGCACTTTGTCATCTGTGGTGGGACGGATGCGCGAACTTCTTGCTTCCAAGAGTTTAGCGTGGCAGCTTGATAATTTTTGTTGAAGCCCTTCATGGTCTAATTTGAATCGGGCTGCGAGTGTGGAATCATCCAGAGCACGTTGCAGGATGGTTTTGCCTTCCCAGTTACCTGATGGGGTAATGCCATACGCAGCTTTGAAAAAGTCGAAATCAGAACCGAGTACTCCCTCGAGTTCGTCTTGTGTCCAGATATAGAATTTTCCTTCTTCGCCCTCTGAATCGGCATCCAAGCTGCTGAAAAATCCACCTTGTGAATGGGTTAGTTCGCGCAGGACAAAATCCAGCGTCTCCTCGCAAATCCTGCGATAGTCGGTATTACCGGTGACTAAATACCCGTGTAGATATGCCAGAGCTATTTGGGCATTATCATATGTCATTTTCTCAAAATGAGGCGTTCTCCAAAAATTATCGACGCTGTAGCGGGAAAAACCACCACCGACAACATCATACATCCCGCCACGGGACATGGCACTTAAGGCATGTGTGACAGCCTTTATGATTTGTTCGTGTTGCGGCGTGCTAGTGGTTGCCCGGCGCAATAGAAATTCAATGGTCATGGGTTGCGGAAACTTCGGCGCCGAGCCCCAACCTCCATACCCCCAATCGTAGGAATCAAGCAGGTTTTTTATCGCTGACTCAAGAACCTCTGTGGTTATTTCATTCCTGTTCCCGGGCTTGTGAATAGGCGGATGAATTTGTTCGAGCACCTGATTTCCGACTCGATCAACTTCCTGAACATCTTCACGCCATGCCTTGGTAATGCTACTTAAAACTTCTTTGAAGGATGGCATGTTGTAGCGTCGAACAGGTGGAAAATATGTGCCGGCGTAAAAAGGACGCAAGTCTGGTGTGAGGAAAACAGACATCGGCCAACCGCCAGAACCGGTCATTGCGACTGTGGCTTGCATATAAATTCCGTCTATATCTGGTCGTTCTTCGCGATCCACTTTGATACTTATAAATTCCTGGTTCATCAACGTAGCGGTTTCAGGATCTTCGAAACTTTCCTCCCTCATACGGTGACACCAGTGGCAAGCAGCATAACCGATGCTCAGAAAAACAGGCTTATTTTCAGCCTTTGCCTTATCGAGGGCTTCTTTACCCCACGGATACCAATCTACGGGGTTATTGGCATGTTGCAGTAGATAAGGAGAATTTTCGGTGATCAAATGATTTGACATGGTGAACCTTTAAAGAGCATACCTTTGTATCAAGTGAAAGTATTATAGTCAGGATGTTCGCTTATGCAGGCAAAAAAGCCTGAATTCGCGGTGTAGCCCGTTCGGCGCGCAGGTAATAGCTGAACAAATCATCTTTGGTTTGGTAAAGCGTTTTACCCGGAGACTTTGCCTTGACTTTCAAAGAAAGCCAGGCATGGTAACAGCAGGCGATATGGTTGCGTTGTGAGCGTCCTTTGCGACATTGGCGTTTTTCGGTTCCAGTCAGTTGTTTGAGTCCGCGATGCAGTTCTTCGATTTGCCAGCGCACGTCGTTCGCGTCTTGAGCGGTCTGCGTGGTCAAAGTCTCATCTGGGCAATTGGTAAACACCCAGTCAATGTTCCCGTCTGTGGCAACTAGCTTGAATAACTGCACTTTGAACGGTACTTCTTTCAACTTGACCAGCACACCATTTTGTGGGCGCTCCGACGTCCACTCAATCTCAGCCAGATGAATCCAGCCGCTTTCTTTGCTCAAACTGACCATTCGGTTGCTTTTCAGTGTTGTGAAAAAGGTTAAACCCAAACGGTGAACCAGTTTCAAGTTCTCGGCGGAGGCATACCAGCTATCAAACAAGATACGTTTGGCCTTGATTTTCTTGGAAAAAACGGCGTTGATGACCATTTCAGAGAAGTGCTCGTTCTTGGTCTTGCCGTCCTGGTCTGGCGCATAAAAACGGTCGTCCATTGGGTAGAAATCTTTCTTGTTGCCAGCGCTATGCACCAGATTGACGATACCAATGTCGCGCACTAAACCATGTTCTGCACCACTGTATTGCAGTTTCATCAGTTCGATGAACCGCGAATAACGTTTGTCTTGAACGCTATCTTCTACCAGCATAAACGCTTCGGGACTATCCTGAATCAGCCCTTCAACCAATTCCCATAAGCCGCGTGCGGTGTGGCGTTCGTTCATCAGATAATCGGTGATGACGTCATGGCTGACCTCATCCAAATGCTCGGCTAGGTTTGAACTCGTGTAGTTGCCGATTGTACAAATCAGATGTTCAACGAATTGTTGCTTGGTTATCATGACCACATGGTATCACCTCATTACTTCAAGCGAAAGTCCTGATTATTATGAAAACCCGGCGTCCTACAATCAACAAGAAAGTATTTAGAACCGCACTGAACGCCACTTCTGAAAAAAAGGGGGATCACTTTTGGCCTTGCAAGATAAAGAAATAATATTACGGACCATCCAATCGGATGCGATCATGAGACAACGATGGGAGCGTTATCGTAAAGAGAATTATTACGCAAAGGGGACCGGGTTTGATGATGTAATTGAAGTATTAATCAATATCGGAAATTAAGAATAGTTATGTCGAGATCACATTAATACCGTAGCATGGAAGAGAAACACCAGTTGTTAGTGATATTTGACGTTCGTGTAAATCGATAGTTGAAAATAATGAAAAGGTGGTCCGTGTCACATGCCTACGAGAATCGCGACCGGTGTCGCTTACGCTAACACCATAAAATTACAATTTCAATGCAATTTAGATTTATAATATTGTCCTGAGTTAAACTTTATAAAGATATGTTTTTTTAATCCTCCACAACCATCACAACTTGAGTCGTGATGAGAATGGCCAATAGAGATTATTGCCAAGGGCGTGTGTGATGAGAAAAAAAACTCAATCCCCATTAAATCAGATTGGACAAGACAGGACCGAAAAAGTATTTGGTATAAACGAAACCGCATTCAAACAGCTATTTGAAGTATTGTTGGATGCGGTTATTGTAACTGATACCCGGGGGGAGATTCAATTTGCCAACCATCAGGCCGAAAAATTGTTTGGTTACCGATTGGATGAGATGTTAGGCAAAGCGGTGGAGCTCTTGATCCCTGCTCGCTTCGATGAGCATCCCGGACGTCGAGACGCTTATCTTGTCCATCCTCATACACGGCCAATGGGAAACAACCTTAATCTATTTGCTCTGCGGAAAGAGGGTATCGAGTTTCCAGTAGAAGTTGCGTTGAGTCCATTGGAAATACCAGAAGGCAACTTTACCATTGCAATCATTCATGAAATCACCATGAGGAATCTTGCTATTCACGATTTAAAAGTTAGTGAGGCGCGCAATCGTGCGCTTCTGGCTGCCATTCCAGATTTGATGATCCGCGTCCATCGCAACGGAACAATTTGGGATTACAAGGCTGATGACCTGGAAGATTTGAATACTTTCCCCGAATCCTTTCTTGGTAGGAAATTATCGGAAATATTTCCACAAGATGCGGCAGAACGAGCTATGAATACCATAGAAAGAGTTGTAGCTACTGGCAAGCGTCAGGCTTTCGAATATCAGCTCCCACTTGGGAGTGGAATTCGATACTTTATGGCTTGGATCACACCCAGTACCCCAGATGAGTTCGTTTTCATCATTCGGGATATTACCGATCATAAACAGTCTGAAGAGCGATATCGCAATACGTTCGACAACATGCTGGAAGGTTGCCAGATCATTGGTCCCGACTGGCGTTATATTTACATTAACGATGCTGCTGCCAGACAGGGCCATAGTAAACCGGAAAAGCTAGTCCATCGCACGATGATGGAAGCCTATCCTGGTATTGAAAATTCGGAGTTATTTCGAGTGCTGCAGAGGTGTATGAAAGAGCATTTATCCGAAAATATCGAAAATGAATTCACTTATCAGGATGGGTCGTCGGGTTGGTTCGAGCTCAGGATTCAACCCGTTCCCGAGGGGATCTTTATCCTCTCCCTGGATATTACCGAGCGCAAGAAGGCTGAGAGAGAACTTGTCGCCAGTGAAGACCGCTATCGCGATTTGGTTGAAAACAGCCAGGATCTCATTTGTTCGCACGACCTGGAAGGTCGCATCCTTTCGGTAAACCCATATGTGGGACGCGTCCTGGGATATTCGACGGAGGAACTTTTGCAAATGAATCTTCGTGATATCCTTTTACCGGAAGTGCGCGACGCCTTCGACGCTTATCTTGCGAACATAAGCTTATATGGTTCTGCAGAAGGCGAATTATTCGTTCAAACGAGGTCAGGCGAACAACGAATTTGGGAATACAAAAATACACTTCGGACGGAGGGGGTGATTACCCCTGTTGTGCGCGGAATTGCACGCGATGTCACAGAGAGAAACCAATATGAACAAGCATTGGATGAGGAAAGGGAACGTTTCACCAAACTCGCCGCTACAGCGCCAGGATTAATCTGTTCGTATCGCCTGCGACCCGACGGGTCCATTTCCATGCCTTATGCCAGCGCTGCGATTGAGGATGTTTATGGGGTGAAGGCGGTGGATGTGGCGAATGACTTTTCGCCCGTTAATGCCAGAATTCACCCTGATGATGTGGCGCACATAACCGCATCAGTTGCTGAATCTGCCCGGACCCTGTCGCCCTGGAAGATGGAATATCGTTTCAATCACCCCGTGAAAGGTGAAATCTGGATCGAGGGTCATTCCATGCCAGTATCCGAACCGGACGGAACTATTATTTGGCATGGCTTTATCATCGACATCACCGATCGCAAACACGCCGAGATGGAAATACAGCGCCAGGTTGAACGGGTAAGGGCTTTGCGCAACATCGACATCGCAATTAGTAGCAGCATGGATTTGAAATTGGTGTTGAACGTCGTCTTAAATGAGGTCTCCCGCCACTTGAAATGTGATGCCGGCGATATCCTATTAATAGAGAAATATTCGCAAGAATTGGAATTTGCGAGTGGCTACGGTCTTCGGAACGAAAAACAGGCACAAAATGTCAGAATGCGTTTGGGGGACGGTATGGCCGGCAAGGTCGCATTAAAGCGGAAGCTGATCCATGAGCCAGATTTGGGACAACGCGATGATATCTCGGTCCGCAAGATGTTGTTCGAGGATGAAGGATTCACCGTCTATTTTGGAGTTCCTCTTATTACCAAAGGCGACCTCACCGGAGTGTTGGAGGTGTTCCATCGTTCTTCCTTCGAGCCAGAACCGGAATGGCTCGAATTTTTGGAAGCGCTGGCCGGACAGGCTGCCATCGCAATTGACAATGCTACACTGTTCGAAGACTTGAAACGCTCCAACCAGGAATTAATCATGGCGTATGACAGGACACTGGAAGGCTGGTCGGCCGCTCTTGACCTGCGCGACAAGGAAACCGAAGGTCACACTCAACGAGTAACTGAAATAACAATCAAACTGGCAAAGAAGATGGGGATGAGCAAACAGGACTTGGTTCAGGTGCGACGCGGTGCTTTGTTGCACGATATTGGAAAAATGGGTGTTCCAGATCAAATTCTGCACAAACCCGGCAAGCTGAGCGAAGAGGAGTGGAAACAAATGCGCAAGCATCCGGTATATGCATATGAATTACTGAAACCAATTTCCTATCTTGCATCCGCGCTGGACATTCCCTACTGTCATCACGAGAAATGGGATGGCAGTGGTTATCCACGCGGACTGAAAGGAGAGGATATTCCCCTGGCGGCGCGTATCTTTTCTGTGGTGGATATATATGATGCGTTGACTTCCGACCGCCCCTATCGAACAGCGTGGTCCAAGGAAAAAACATTGGATCACATCCGGACCTTAAGCGGGACACACCTCGATCCGGAAGCCGTAAGTGCATTTCAGAAGTTTTTACTTGAAGGATGAATTTCTCGCTAAAAAACATGGAGTGCATGCTGCGACGAAAGGTACAAAATCTCCCTCCCAAAACACAACCGCATCGGGCAGAAAAACCTTCCATGCCTCACTCGTTGCCAGCGTTGCTAAAGCCCCGCGATCGAGTCCGCGCAGGAATTCAAAGGTCTGTAAACGCTTGAGGAGAATGTCGGTCTGCATCATATTTCCAATCATGCTCCCATCGGCTTGACCCTTTGCCACGATGCAAGGACAAAGAGCAATACACTGGACGTTTCCAGAAGGCGGCCCGCCAAAGCAAGCCAACTCATGCTGATGAGCGATTGAATCACAACCATCACAATTCCCATGTTCAATAATATAAGTGTGCCCCATATAAGATTGACATTTCCACGCGGCGGATTTGACTTTAAGCGCGGCAGAATCCAAAAGGCGACGCCCATTGCCAGCTGAACCATCCAGCCAAGGAGCAGGAATTCCATGTGAGCGGGCAACAGGTTCCAGGTCCAGGGAGCGAACGGAATCCCCTTGTTCGCCAGGATCAGTCCGCCGATGGTAAATCCTAAAAAGAGATGGATCAATGAGAAACGTACAAACCAGACGCTCAAGCGCGGCATTTACTTTTCCTTTACCCGCTGCCAGGTGTTGGCGATAAAAACGACGCCCGCCAGCCATTGCAAAATTGCTGAAACGACTAGCAATGCGCCGGATAAATTATTCGGCTGTGACGCTTGAAGCGGCTCCGCGATGGCGCGCAGGAGCAAGCCAATGTTCAACGAGCCGTAAGTGATCCAGCCCAGAGATTCATGTCCGTGCGGAAATTGATTGGTGTATTTTGGGAACATCCAGTAAATCACGCCGAAGATCAATTGCGTCAGCCAGCCGAATACAAGCAGGTGAATGTACACGGGAACAGGTCTTTCGCTTAAATTTTTGGTGAAATCATGAATTCAAAAACCACTAAATATGGGAGTAAAACTTTTGTTGCCCCCATATTTAGCGGTATGGGTTTTCGGCGTGTCAAGCCGCTAGGTGAGGACGCTGAATCTTGTGACGATCTCTGGCACAGTTTAATGAAATTGGCAGCAAAAATGGCTTTTGGAGCAGAAATTAGTGGCAAAACTGGCTTTTGGAACAGAAATTCGTGAAAGTCATTTTAATTTAAGCGAAAGGTCTGTGGGAAAGAAGCTGTTCGACACATGCAGAGTCAATAAAATGCCGAGCAGGAGCGCAAGGGTAAGAT
>CAYJLS010000061.1:0-17871 GCA_964371065.1 uncultured Anaerolineaceae bacterium
CAGCCTTTTCCACATCACCTTTTTGGAGATACTTGAGATGTGGGCATTCACCGGTAACAATTACCCTCTTGGGTCAGCCGGTACGATGGATGCCAACATCGGGCAGTACTATCACGATTTTATTTATCCATACAGCGGCACTTATGGGGCAGGCGCAACCTATAATCGTTTTTTCCCCATTCTTGGAAATCATGATTGGTATACAACCAACGCCCAACCCTACCTTGACTATTTTTCCCTGCCAAACAACGAACGCTATTACGATTTCGTTCAGGGGCCTGCGCATTTCTTTATGCTGGATAGTTACGATAATGAAGCGGATGGCAACACAGAGACATCCGTTCAAGCGACGTGGCTGAAAAATGCGCTATTGACTTCCGCATCTCCGTGGAACCTTGTTTTGGTTCATTACGCTCCATTTTCATCCGGGACTCATGGCTCGAACACAACTTTGCAATGGCCCTTTCAAGCCTGGGGAGCCGACGCAGTATTATCGGGGCATGACCACACTTATGAACGCATCCTCCAAAACGGCTTGCCTTATTTCGTAAACGGACTTGGCGGTTCTTCCTTATATAGCTTTGGCGCGCCGGTTGCAGGCAGTCAACTGCGTTACAACGCCGACCATGGCGCAATGCTCGTGGATGCCACGGATACCACGATAAATTTTCAGTTTATCACCCGCAACGGCACAGTGATTGATTCATTTACCGTTACCAGAAATTTGTTCCTGCCGTTGATCCTGCGGTAGGTTCACCCCCCTTTCATCCCCCCATTTCCGAACTTCGAAATGGGGGGACAGAGGGCCGGGGTGGGGGTCGAAATGACGGCGCTATTTGAAAAACTCAATCCAACCCCGAAAAGGAGGAATATGAATGATATCGTGACATCGCGCTTCTGAATTTGCAAGGCACAAAAATATTTCACCAAGGAGAAATACAAATGAAAACCAAATATCTGTTATCCGCGATCGTTTTGATCAGCCTGCTGCTCGTGAGCGGCGTTGCATCGGCGCGCCCGCTCAATGCCGCACTCGGCACCGGCTTCACCTACCAGGGCAAGCTGACCGACGGCGGCTCACCCGCCATTGGGACGTATGACTTCGAATTCAAACTGTTCGACGCCCTCAGCGTCGGCAGTCAGGTGGGCAGTACGGTTCCCCAAGACAATGTGACCGTAACCAATGGTTTGTTCACGGTGCAGTTGGACTTCGGGAATGTCTTCGATGGCACAGCGCTTTTTCTGGACATTGGTGTGCGTCCGGCTGGTGGGGGAGGCTACACCCCACTGACTCCGCGCCAGGCATTGACCGCCACGCCGTTTGCCATCTACGCCGCGAAAGCCCCGTGGAGCGGACTGACCAACATCCCAGCCGGCTTCGCCGATGGCGTGGACGACGGCTCTACCTACACCGCCGGCTCTGGACTGACACTGGCGGGCAGCCAGTTTAGCGTCAATACAACAGTCATTCAGGCGCGGGTGAGTAGCGCATGCACCGCAGGCAACGCCATCCGCGTCATCAATGCCAATGGCACGGTCACATGTGAAAGCGTCGCGGGCGGTGGCGCATCGTACCAGAATGTGATCATCGTGGCGCAGAGCGGCGGAGATTACACCTCCATTCAAGCCGCGCTGGATAGCATCATTGATGCCAGCGCCAGCAACCGCTATCTTATCTATGTTGCGCCGGGCGTGTACACCGAGCAGGTGACGATGAAGCAGTATGTGGACATCGAAGGCGCAGGCGAGTTGACCACCAAGATCACCTTCACCGGTATCTTTTTTTCCGGCACGGTAGTGGGTGCGAACGACGCCGAACTACGCTTCCTGACGGTGGAGAACACTGGCGGCGCTGATGAAGCGACTGCCATTTACAACAGTTCCGCCTCACCGCGCCTGACCCATGTCACCGCCAGCGCCTCAGGGGGAACCACCAGCAACTACAGCGTCTCCAATTACAATTCCTCGCCGACGATGACGGACGTCACTGCCAGCGCCTCGGGGGGGACCTCCGACAACTATGGCGTGATCAACATCGTCTCCTCACCGGCGATGACGAACGTCTCCGCCAGCGCATCGGGGGGACCGAACAACTACGGCGTGAGCAACTCATCCTCCTCACCAACGATGACGAACGTAACCGCCAGCGCCTCAGGGGGAACGGGCAGCAACTACGGCGTGTACAACTCCAACTCCTCCTCGCCAACAATGATGGACGTCAGCGCCAGCGCCTCGGAGGGAACCTCCGGCAACTACGGCGTGTACAACGCCTACTCCTCGCCGGCAATGATGAACGTCACCGCCAGCGCCTCGTGGGGAACGTACAGCCGCGGCGTGTATAACTACGACTCCTCCTCGCCGGCGATGATGAACGTCACCGCCAGCGCCTCGTGGGGGGCGTACAACTTCGGCGTGCACAACTCATCCTCCTCGCCGACGATGACGAACGTCACCGCCAAGGCATCGGGGGGAATGGACAGCCGCGGCGTGTACAACTCCAACTCCTCCTCGCCAACGATGACGAACGTTACCGCCAGCGCATCGGGGGGGGTACTGTACAACAACGGCGTGCAAAACGACTCATCCTCGCCAACAATCAACAACAGCGCCATCCGCGCCAGCGGCGGGAGTTCCGCCAATTATGGCATCTATAACACCGCCCCCGACGGCGCTTACATTGTGCTGGTGAACAACTCGCAGATCAGCGGCAGTAATAACACCATCTACAACGACCCCAACTTCACCACCCGCGTCGGCGCCTCGCAATTGGACGGCGGAGCGGTTTTCGTTGGCGGCGGCACATTTACTTGTGTTGGAGCGTACGACGAAAACTACCTTGCCCTCGACGCCACCTGCCAGTGATCAGGAGATGACCCATGAAACGTAAATGGTTTCTCTCCCTCTTGTTGCTCGTGATCGCCATTGCGCTGCTCGGCGTTGTCAGCGCCTCTGCCCTCCCACTCCGCTTCGCTTCGGGGACTATAGTGGCAAGTTACGGCCTGGACTGGTGGACGGTAGACGGCGGCGGCGCGTCCTCCAGTTCGGGTGGCAGTTACAGCCTGGACGGCACGATCGGCCAGCCGGATGCCGGAACTTCCATCGGCGGAACGTACGCCTTGGCTGGCGGCTTCTGGGGCGGCGGCGCGGCGGCAGGCTACGATTTGTTTCTGCCGCTCGTTGTGCGGTAACTGGACTAAGACCTGACAGGTTTCCACGTGACGCGTGTCCATCGTGTTGCTCGCGTGGACGAAGGCGCGAGTCGGGGATGGATTCTCGAAAACCTGTCAGGTCTGCCGGGTCGAAATGGCTTGAGATCAAAGGCGCTCCTGAATCCCAGGGCAACCTCCTGGTGATTACCCATAAGTTCAGGCGGCAATTGGACTGCCGCCTGCGCCCGCAGTCCAACTGCGGGCGAACTTGACTTGTGGGTAATCACCAGCAACCTCGCCTTGACGGGCAACGCGTATCGGGTAAAATCCATCTCACCGGGGCGATGGCGGAATCGGCTTACGCGGCGGTCTTAAAAACCGCTGGGCTTCGGCCCGTGTGGGTTCAAGTCCCACTCGCCCCACCATTTTTCACCGCGAAGCCCGCCAGGGGCGCGAAGAAATTTCCTTTAAATCTTTGCGTTCTTCGCGTGCTTCGCGGTAAATTTTTCCCTTCCCAGAAAAAACAATAAAATCCGTGAAAGTCCGTGCGTTCTGCCGAAGGATCCGTGTACAAGGTTTTCCAGGATTCAAGATAAAATATACGCCATGTACTACACTCGCCAGCAACTCGAAGAAATCGAAGACCGGAGCCTTGCGCCCTACGCCGTGCGCAGCAAGGACTCGAAAGGCCGCGCCTACCTGGACAAGGAGCCGGAGTACCGCACTTCGTTCCAGCGCGACCGCGACCGCATCCTCCACACGACGGCTTTCCGCCGCCTGGAATACAAGACGCAGGTTTTTATCAACTACGAAGGCGACTATTATCGCACGCGCCTGACCCACACGCTCGAGGTGGCGCAGATTGGACGCACCATTGCGCGCGCCCTCGGCGCGAACGAAGATCTCGTCGAAGCCATCTGCCTCGTCCACGATGTGGGACATCCGCCCTTCGGACATTCCGGCGAAACCGCCCTCAGCCGCCTGATGAAGGACTTCGGCGGGTTCGATCACAACAAGCAATCCCTGCGCCTCGTCACCGAACTGGAGCAACGCTACCCCGAATTCCCCGGCCTGAATCTCACCTGGGAGTTGCGCGAGGGTATCGTCAAGCACGAATCGGAATACGACATCTCGGACGCCTCGGCGTTCAGCCCCGACCTGCGCGGCAACCTGGAGACTCAGATCTGCAACGTGGCCGACGAACTGGCCTACACCGCGCACGACCTCGACGACGGTCTGCGCTCCGGCATGATCACCCCACGTATGTTGAACGGCATCACGCTCTGGGAATTGCTGACCGGTAACATCCAGTGGCAGGGACCCGAACTCGAAGACCTGGACCGCCATCGCCTGATCCGCAAATTGATCGGGCTGGAAGTCACCGACCTGGTCAACGCCACCGACGAGCGCATCAAAGATAGCGGCGCGAAATCCCCGCTGGATATCCAGAAACTGAAACACAACGTGATCGGGTTCAGTGAAGAGACCCATCGCCGCAACCGCGAACTAAAGGATTTCTTGTACGCGCGCATGTACCGGCATCATCGCGTCGTGCGGATGCAGGTCAAAGCCGAGCGCATCCTTTCGGACCTATTCCAGGCCTACCGCGCCGAGCCGGCCATCCTGCCCGAACACGTCCAGAAGACCATCGCCCAGCGCGGGCTGGAACGCACCATCTGCGATTACATCGCAGGCATGACCGACCGTTACGCGACCGAGGAACACCAAAAACTTTTCAACCCGCTGGAAATGCCATGACCGCCATTCGAGGAACCATGCCCGAACCTGCCTATCTGACCGCCGAAGGACTTGCCAAAATCAAAGCCGAACTGGAGCAACTGACCGGCCCGCGCCGCGTCGAACTGGCCGCGCGCCTGCGCTCCGCCATCCAAATGGGCGATCTCTCCGAAAACGCCGACTATCACCAAGCCAAGGAAGACCAGGGCTTTCTTGAAGGCCAAATCCAGGAGTTGGAATATTTCATCCGCAATGCGGTCATCATCAAAAATAACGTCAACCGCGACACGGTCGGCATTGGCTCACACATCACCATCCAGGAAGGGGATGATCCTGCGGAGACCTACCACATGGTCGGCACCAAAGAGGCGGATCCGCGCAATGGCCGCATCTCACACGAATCCCCCATCGGACGCGCGTTGATGGATCACCGCCTCGGCGACGAAGTCGAAGTCGAGACGCCTACGGGCAAGATCAAATTCAAGATATTGAAAATCGAATAAAAAAATCAGGCTCCATCAACTTGGAGCCTGATCTTCATTTATGTGTCCTGCGCTTGTTGACCTTGCCCCTCGCCTGCGGAGATTTCGCCGTTTCTGGATTTTTCAACTCTTCGACTTCCTCCGCGCTGAGGAATCGCCACTCGCGTGACTTGAGGCTGCCCAGCCGCAACGAGCCGATTCTCACCCTAATGATCCGCACGACGGGTAATCCCAGGGACGCTCCGATCTCGCGGATCTGGCGTTTGCGTCCCTCGCCCATCACCACCCTTAGCCAGGCGCCCTTGCCAAAGGTCTGGAGCAAGTTGACGCCCGCGGGCGCGGTCTTGGTACCATCCTCGAGGACGACGCCGCGCCGCCAGGCGGCCATCTGCTCCTCGTCGGGGCGACGCGCCACCAGCACCTTATATTCCTTCTGGTGACCGAAGCGCGGATGGGTCAGGCGGTTGGCGAGGTCGCCGTCATTCGTCAGCAGGATGAGTCCCTCGGATTCGAGATCCAGCCGTCCCACAGGATAGACGCGCTCGCGCACATCCACGAGATTGATGACCGTCTCGCGATTGTCGTCATCTTCGCGCTCCACCGTCGAGAGGACGAAGCGCGGTTTGTTCAATGCGATATAGACGAGTTTCTCCATCTTCGGGAGAAGCTTGCCATCCAGCGTGACGTGGTCAACAGTTGGGTCTGCCTTCTGGCCGAGTTCCGCCACCTGCCCGTTGACGCGTACGCGTCCCGCGATGATGAACTCTTCGCAAGCGCGGCGTGAGCCGTAACCAGCATGCGCCAGTATTTTTTGTAAGCGGTCCTGCATGGTTTCTTCCTATAAGTCGGATATGCTAAACTTTGCTGATTGCATGATACCTTATTTTCAGTGATAATTTCAGTATCTATTTTCACAAATGGTTGTTATAACTATCATGAGCCAGGAAATCATATTTAGGCAAAAATTACATTCAGACAAGGAAGGAGGCGCCTGAGCCGATCGCCAACGTCACATTTTCACAATTTTCGTCAACTAATTTTGTTTCTCATACCACAAGGAGTAAATACAATGTTTGACCGAATCATGGGAATCGTCACTCTCAAAGCGCCGACCTACAAGGCGGTTGCCGAAGATGAAGCCGCGACCAAACAAGCCATGATGATCGTCGTCATCGTGTCGCTGATCCAGGGCTTCGTGGTGGGATTGTTCTCACCGGAGGGCGATATTTCGCTCGTTGGCGGACTGGTACGTGCGGTAATCAACCTCGTTCTCGGACTGGTGACGTGGTACGTCGCGGCTTGGCTACTGGCTACCATCGCGAAGGCTTTCGGAGGCAAAACAGACACCAACGAGATGTTGCGAGTAACAGGCTATGTGTACGTTTTCAACCTGGCGGTTATCCTCAACCTCGCTGGATTGATTAGCCCGTCCCTGCTGTGCATCACTTCGATCATCGGCCTCGTCATCCTAGTGCTCAGCCTGATCGGGTACGTGATCGGCGTGCGCGAGGCCGCAGAATTCTCCACCGGCAACGCGGTAGTGACCGCCCTGGTCGCCGCAGTCGCATCCTTCCTGATCTCAATGGTTGGCTCAATGATCGCAGGGATATTTGGATAATTTTTGTAAGAACGAGATCCAGAAACTTACCAGGAACGCGGCCTCGAGGCCGCGTTCCTGCTTTTTTTATCCCTTCAATAAACCGACATCCTGCTCTTCGCCATCCTGCGTCAATTCCAACGGCGGCAGGTCGCGGACAGAGTTAATACCGAAGTGTTGCAGGAATTCGGGCGTAGTGCTGTACAAAATCGGGCGGCCGGGGCCGTCGGTGCGGCCTGTCTCCTGGATCAGTCCCTTGCCCAACAGGCTCTTCATCATGCTATCGCTGTTGACGCCGCGCACCGCGTCCACCTGCGGACGCGTGACCGGTTGCTGGTAGGCAATGATGGACAGCGTTTCGAGCGCGGCGCGGCTCAGGCGCGTGGTGGCTTCGAGGCCCAGGAAGCGCTCGATCAGTTCCGCGAACTCAGGTGCGCTGGTCATCTGCACGCGCCCACCGTGACGTTGCAGGCGCAGACCGCGCGCCCGGAGCGATTCTTCCAGCGCGCGTAGTCCCTGCTCCACCTCGGTGGTGGTGGTCTCCAGCGCCGCGGCGAGTTGCGCGGATGCGACAGGTTCCGCGGCTACAAATAAAAGCGCCTCAAGGCGGATGGCCGTGGCGGTGAGAGGGTTTTGCGAATCGGTCATGCTATAATTGCTCCCGTTTGAGTTTATTCAATGCGAGAATTCCCATGAAAAGAAACAACAACATCATTTTAATGCTAACTGCGCTGGCGATCACACTTGCCTGCACCATCTTCGTCGGCGGACCGGAAATCCCAGAGCCGCTCATTCCCGTTTCCGCGGAGGCGGTCACGTCCCTGCAGGAGCAGATCAAAGCCGCAGTGGAGGCGGGCGCGGTCAGCGGCGAAGTCACTTTGCAGATCAACGAAACGCAACTGACCTCCTACCTCGCCTACAAAAACGTGGACAACCCAAATCCGATGTTCACCGATCCGCAAGTCTATTTACGCGACGGCCAGATGCGTATCTACGGAAAAACCCAGCAGGGCAACTTCACCGCCAACATTGGCATCGTCCTCGCGGTGGGGCTGGATGCGGAAGGCCGCCCGGAGTTGCAATTGGTCTCCGCCGATTTCGGTCCCTTCCCTTTGCCCGAAGGATTGAACAAGGCCATCACAGCCATTATCGAGGAAGCCTACACCGGCGCGCTCGGTCCGGTGGCGACTGGTTTTCGCATCCAATCCATCGCCATCGCCGATGGAATTATGACCATCGTCGGAAATATTCGATAGCGGCTGGATTATACCAAAGCGACCGCGCCTCCCGATGAAACTTCGACTGCACTTTGGATTGCTCAATGCGAATTGCGCGAATAAACGAATAAGACGAATGTCTATTCAAAATTTCGCGACATTCGCACATTCGCAATATTCGCATTCCAGGACGCATGGCCGGGTGAGCGCATCGAAATGGACATTCGGTCTCGTCCTGACCTTTGTCCTGCTCGCTGTGATTCTGACGGGTTGCCGCTCCCCGCAGTTCGGCGGAAGCCTCGCGGTGACGATCCAGGCCGATGGCGCAGCGACCCCGCTCGAGGTCCAGACAGGAACGACGGTGACACAAGCCTTGCAGGCGGCGGGCATCCTCGTCGGCAATCTGGACACCGTCGAGCCGCCGCTGTACACCGTCCTCAACGACGGCGACCGGATCCGCGTCACGCGCGTCCTCGAAACCTTTATCACCGAGGAAGTGGAAATCGCCTTCGAGCGCCAGGTGGTGCGAAGCGAGGCCGTGACCGAAGGCGAGACGCGCCTGCTCCAGCCCGGCGAAAACGGACGGCAGGAACTCACCTGGCGCATCCTGTCCGAGGATGGCGCGGAGACCAGCCGCACGGTCGTCAAGACGGTGGTTTTGAAAGCCCCGGTGGCCGAGATCGTGATGATCGGCGCGCAGTCCGCCTTTGCGCCGTTGCCGATTCCTGGAAAACTGGTCCTGTTGGCGGGAGGAAACGCCTGGCTGATGGAAGGCTCTACCGGCAACCGCAAACCGCTCGTCACCACCGGCGATCTGGATGGGCGCGTCTTCACGCTTTCGCCCAAAGGCGACTACCTGCTCTTCACGCGCAAATCCCAAAAACCGCCAGAGGAGCAGATCAACACATTGTGGGTCGTCCGCACCTCCGGCAACTCTTCGCCCAGCCAGGTGAGCGGCGCGGCCAACATCGTCCACTTTGCGGGTTGGGCGCCGAACACCACACCCACCTTTGGCTACACCACCGTGGAGCCTCGCGCCGCCGCACCCGGCTGGCAGGCCAACAATGATTTTTACCGCGTCAGCATGTCTGGCAGTGTGCCAAACACACCGAGAAAACTGATCGAAGCAAACAGCGGCGGGATTTACGGCTGGTGGGGAATCACTTTCGCGTGGGGATCGGATGGCCGCCTGGTCTATGCCCGCCCGGACGAAATCGGCATCGTGGACCAGGAAAACGGCTTCCTCCGCCCGATGCTGGAAATCACGCCCCTGCAAACCAACAGCGACTGGGCTTGGATTCCCCCGCTAGCCTGGGCGCCGGAGGCGCGCACGATCTTTGTGGTGACTCACGCCCCCGCACCCGCCCCCCTGACCGCGGAGGGGTCGCCGTATTTCGACCTGACTGCCGTCTCGATGATCAACGACGCGACCGTGAGGCTGGTCCAGCAAACCGGGATGTTCGCCTACCCTTCGGCCTCGCCCGTGCGGCCCAGCGGCAATGAGAGAAGTTACCAGGTGGCTTACCTGCAAGCCATTTTCCCGGATCAGAGCGAATCCAGCCGCTACCGCGTGATCGTGATGGACCGCGACGGGTCGAACCGCCGCGCGATCTTCCCGCCCACCGACGCGGTCGGCCTCGAGCCGCAGACCGTCGCCTGGTCGCCGCAACCGGTCGAGGGTCAGGCAGGAGACTTCCTGGCGGTCGTCTATCAGGGCAACCTGTGGCTGGTCGACTCTGGAAACGGGCAGGCCTTTCAGGTCACAAACGACGGGATGCTGGTTAAAGTGGATTGGAAGTGAAGCCACGGGCGACTGGAAGTCGCACCAACATTTGCAAAGCCGACCTTCGCCGGCTGAGGCAACTACGAAACTACGTAACTACCTAACTATCAAACTAACGAGGTCTTTTCATGCGAATACTAATCACCGGGGCGGCGGGTTTTCTCGGTTCCCATTTGAGCGACAGGCTCATTTCCGAGGGACACACAGTCGTCGGGCTGGACAATTTCGTCACGGGCAATCGCGAGAACATCGCGCACCTGATGGGAAACGAAAAATTCGCGTTTTATAAACACGACGTTTCCAATTACATCTACGTACCCGGCAAAGTGGACGCGGTCCTGCATTTCGCATCCCCGGCCAGTCCCAACCCGAAGTCGCCATCCGGGTATTTCAACCTGCCCATCCAAACCATGAAGGCGGGGGCGCTTGGCACGCACAATACCCTCGGCGTGGCAAAGACAAACCAGGCGCGCTACCTGCTGGCTTCCACCAGTGAAATCTACGGCGACCCGCTGGTCCACCCGCAAAGCGAGGATTACGCGGGCAACGTGGATACCATCGGCGGGCGCGCCGTCTACGACGAGGCCAAGCGTTTCGCCGAGTCGCTGACGATGGCCTACCACCGCTTTCACGGCGTGGATTCGCGCATCGTCCGCATCTTCAACACCTACGGCCCGCGCATGGACCTGGAGGACGGCCGCGCCCTGCCCAACTTCCTCAAGCAGGCCCTGCTCGGACAACCGCTCACCGTCTACGGCGACGGCCGGCAGACGCGCTCCTTCTGTTACGTGGATGACCTGGTGGATGGCATTGTGAGCCTGTTGTATTCGGACGAGCATTTGCCGGTCAACATCGGCAACCCCGTTGAAATATCCGTCCTCGAATTTGCCGAGACCATCAACCGCGTGACGGGCAACGCGGCAGGCGTAATCTTCCAGCCGGGCGAGCGCAGTGAACGCGATCCGCAACGCCGCCGCCCCGACATCACCCGCGCCCGCGCCATTTTGGGCTGGGAACCGAAAATCGGCGTGGAAGAAGGGCTGGCGCGCACCGTCCCCTATTTCAAGGAAAAACTCGGGCTGGCATGACCCACCTTTTCAACGACGCGAACGAGCGCGCCCGCTTCCTGAAATTTGCCGCCGTCGGCGCAATCGGCACGGTGGTGGACTTTGGAATCTACAACTTCCTGAATATCGTCGCCGGGCTGGCGCCGGTTTTTTCACAGGCCGTTTCCTTCGCGGTGGCTGTCGTCAACAACTTCCTGTGGAACCGCCATTGGACCTATCCCGAATCGCGCGCCAAGGCCGTGCATCACCAGATGGCTCAGTTCGGGCTGGTCAACCTGGGTGGATTGCTCATCCGCACGCCAATCATCGCGGGGCTGGAGCATCCGCTCGGGATTTTTGCAAACCGCTTCGGGGTCCGGGCTGAGGCGGCAACCATCATCGGTCACAATGCCGCGCTGGCCGTCGCCATCGGGATTGTCATGCTATGGAATTATTTCGCCAACCGCTATTGGACGTATAATGATATTCAATGAGCGCTGAAAACACACCCACCCTCCGACGCACGCTGATCCCCGTCTACAATTCAAAAGGCGATGCGGAAGCGTTCCTGGCCTACCCGCACCTGTTCAACCGCAACGGGGACTGGGTCGGCTGGGTAACGCCGCAGAGGCAGGTCTATTCGGTGCTGGGTTATTACGTTGGATATATCACCGACGAGCCGCGCATCCTCCGCAAGCGGGTGACGTCCACGCTCCAACCTCGACTTGGTCCGCCCGCGCCGCCCAAACGGATTTCCCCGCCCGCGACCATCCCGCTCGCGCCGATGATGCGGGAGATCACCTACAGCACCGTGGACATCCTGCTCGAAGAACCTGAACGCCTGCACACCCTCGACAGCGGCGAACAGCGGGAAGACCTCGATTAAGAAACGTAGACAGGTACACAAGTACACACATAGACACGGAACACGCAACACGTAGCTTCATCCTTCATCTTTCATCTTTCATCTTTCTTCCTTCCTCCTTTCCCATGACAAACTCCCTGCCCCCCAAACCCATCCGCGCCTCCCGCATCAGCCTGGCGCAATTGATGCAACCCGAACACGCCAACAACACCGGCAACGTCCACGGCGGCTGGATCATGAAACTGGTGGATGAAGCTGGCGCGCTGGCTTGTATGCGCCACGCCCAGCGCCGCGTGGTAACAGTGGCCATCGACTCGATGATCTTCCACCATCCCATCAAAACCAGCGACCTGGTCATCCTCAACGCCGAGGTGACTTACACAGGCAAAACGTCCATCGAGGCCGAGGTGCAGGTCATCGCCGAGAATCCCATCACGGGACAGCGCTGGCACACCAACACCGCCTACCTGGTTTACGTGGCATTGGATGACGAGGGCAAGCCTGTCGCAGTGCCGCCCGTCTTTGCGGAAACCGCGGACGAGGAGAAGAAACTCGAGGCAGGCCGGGAGCGCCAGGCGCGGCGATTGGAGCAGAGGAAGTAACATCGGTTCATGTCCAATCCGCCCACCCGCGCTCCCCGTTTCCAAAACTCATTCCCCATCGAACGCGCCGACCTGTGGCTCGCGGCGTTGATCGGCTTCTGCGCGCTGGCGTTGTATATTCGCACGCTGGCGCCTTCCCTGCTGTGGGGCGACTCAGCCGAGTTTCAAACACTGGCCTACACGTTGGGGATGACCCACCCCAGCGGGTATATGACTTACATCATGATTGGCAAACTCTTCACGTTCATCCCGGCGGGCAACATCGCCTACCGCGTGAACCTGATGTCGGCCTTCTTCGGGGCGCTGGCGGTGGCACAGGTAGTTCTCATCGGGCGGTTGCTGAACGGCTGGCGCGCGGCCGCGATCTGCGCCTCCATCCTGCTCGCATTGACGGAGGGATTCTGGTGGCGCGCGCTCATCGCCGAGTCATACGCCATCGCGGCCAGCATGATTGCCAGCGTCTGGTTGCTCATCCTTCTTTGGAAACGCACGGGCAAATGGCAATATCTTTTCGCGGCGGGATGGCTGGGCGGGTTGAGCATTGGCATTCATAGCACAATCGTCATGACTGCCGCGTCCGTGCTGGTTACCATGATCGTCACGGCGCGATCCAGGTCCGCTTGGATCGGCGCGGCGCTGGGAGCGTTGGTGGGCGTGGCTTGTACGTTTGCGGCTTTTCTCTACGTGGACACCAACGATCCGCCCTCCAGCATTTACAACACAGTCTATCGTCCCTCGCTCAGCGCGTTTGGCCTGACAGAAAGCCAGTTCGACTCGCCCCTCGAACGGTTGTCCGCCATTTTCCCCGCCAATCATTTCTGGACCTATTATTTCAGCGCCGCGCCGGACGTGATCCGGGCGCGGTTGGCGGAATATGTTGCTTCGTTTCCCTTTTGGGCATTCGGACTGATGCTCATCGGCGTGGCGGCTGTGTTCCTCCGTTCACGCTGGTACGACGGTTTGTATCCATTGACGGGCTTCCTGCTGGTGTGGGGATTGGGAGTCACGGTGGCATTTTCCATCTACCGCGAGTTCTACGTGCCAGCCCTGGTCTTTGTCGCTGTTTGGATGGGGGCGGGGGCGAGCGCGATTCTCGACGGGTTGGACCGGCTTCTTAAACGGATCCAGCCAACGGGCGGCGCAATGCGGATTCTCGTCCTCGGCGCGGCAAGCCTGGCGCTGATCCTGCTTCCGTTGTGGGAGTCCCGCGCGAATGTACGCCTGGCCATCGAAAAGGGGTACACCGAATTCGTCCGCCGCGACCACATCTACCCCATCTTCGCTCCCGACAAAGCCATCCGGGATGCCCGCAAGGTGTTGGATCGCGTGGAGCCAAACGCCATTGTGTTCGCAGACTGGGACAAGCTGTACAGTCTCGTGTACACCGCGCAATTCGAGGTGGATCGCGCCGATGTTACCTTTCACGAAGCATTCACCAACGAAGAACAGATTGTGGCGGAGTCGGCGCTTACCTACATTGACGCCATGATTGACCGGCGTCCCATATACTTCACCGTCTTTCTGCCGCAACTGGGCGAACAGTTTCAGGTGGAGCAGATTGGCGACGCGCTTTACCGTCTGCGTAGAAAATAAACCCGATGACTCAAACCTCTCCCATAGGCGCGCATCAATCGGGGTCGCGCCTGCCCATCCTGATTTTGCTAATCGTACAACTCGTCATCGGACTGTTCACCTTCCGCGATTACGGGCTCTCGTGGGACGAGCCGCTGTTCTACGAATATGGCGACGCGCTCGGATACGCGTACACGCCCGCCAACTGGTTCGATCCCAGCTTTGACCTGTCGAATGCCTACGGTCCGAGCGGCGACGACCACAAGACGCGCGGTCCCGCGTATCTCCTGCTGGCGCGCACACCTGTCCACCTGCTCGAATCCCTCGGCGCGGACGAAGCCTCCGCCTGGCATCTCGTCAACTTCCTGACGTTTTTGCTCGGCGTGTATTTCGTCTACCGTCTCAGCCTGCGCTGGATGAGCGAATGGGCGGCCTTCGGCGCGGCGGCGTTGTTTTCGGCGCAACCGCTTCTGTGGGGACATGCTTTTATCAATCCCAAAGACATGCCGTTCCTGGTCTTCTTCACCGGCGCGCTTGTCTTCGGCTTTGAGATGGTAGATTCCTTTCACCGCGGAGAAACGATGGCCGCGAAGAAACCTTTCCGTTTTTCATCTTTCATCTTTCATCTTTCATCTTTCATCTTTCCTGCTTTCTTTCTCGGAATCGCCACATCCATTCGCGTGCTCGGTCCGCTGGCAGGTATCATCGTAGTCATCTACGCCGCCATCAAACATTACGCGTTACGCAATATGCAACACGCAATATCCACGCGCTCTTTCATCTTTTATCTTTCATCCTTCATCCTTCTATCCATCCTCGTCATGTTCCTCTCGTGGCCGTATCTGTGGGAAGCGCCGCTGACGCGCTTCATCGAAGTCTTCCGCCTCATGTCCGAAAACCCAACCGGGTTGCAAGTCTTATTTGGCGGCGAAGTCTATCGCGCCTACGATCTCCCGCGCCGCTACCTGCCCACCCTGCTTGCCATCACATTGACCGAACCCGTCTGGCCGTTGTTTGTGATCGGCCTGGTCGCCAAAATCGTCGGCGACTGGCCCCACGGGGGTGCTTCGCGAAAGTCGCTCCTACGCGTTCCAAAGTCCCACCTTCGTGGGACTCAGTCCGCCGGAGGACTGATCACTGATTACTGCGAAGTCCCCGCAGGGGGGTCACTGATCACTGATCACTGGTCACTGATCACTGATTACTGGTTACTGATCACTGCATTTATCATCCCCTTCCTCTACGTTCTCCTCCTCCGCCCGCCAATGTACGATGGCTTCCGCCATTTCCTCTTCATCCTGCCGCCTATCTTTGTAACCTGCGGGCTGGGAATAGACGCAATTCTTGGATGGATGAAAAAGTATTCAGGCAAAACTCAACCAATATTCTGGCTACGCGCAGTGGTCGTTTTTGCCCTGCTCGTCCCTGGCCTTCTCGGCATGGCACAACTCCATCCCTACGAATATGCCTATTACAACACCCTTGTCGGCGGGACGGGCGGCGCGTTCCGCACCTATGAGACCGACTACTGGCTCACCTGCTACAAGGAAGCCGTCGAGCAATTCAACGCGCTCGCGCCGCGACCCGCGAATCTTTTCGTGCATCGCGAGGCAACTATCGCCGCGGGCTACGCGGCGGATGGCATCACCGTTCGCGAGGCGCGCGGCAACCTGTCGGCCATCCGTTCGGGCGATTTTATCCTCGTCAACACGCGCACCAACGAAGACCGCAAAACCTTCCGCGACGCGCCCGTCATCCTCCAGATCGCCCGTGACGGCGCGGCCTTTTGTGTGGTAAAACAAGTCCCATGACCACCCATCGCGAAAGCCTGCGCGCCTGCCTGGCGGGCGAACTCCCCGACCGCACGCCCGTCGCCCTGTGGCGGCATTTTCCCGTGGACGACCAGTCGCCCGAAACGCTGGCCGCCGCGACCCTGCACTGGCAACGCGCCTACGATTTCGATTTCGTCAAAGTGACGCCCGCCTCCTCGTTTTGTGTCCGTGACTGGGGCGCGCAGGACGTTTGGGAGGGTCACACCGAGGGGACGCGGCGCTACACCAAGCGCGTCATCGCGGGACCTCGGGACTGGTCGCGCCTGCCCGAGCTGGACGCGTCCGCCCCACATCTCGCGCGACAACTGGCCTGCCTCCGTTTAACCAAGCAGGGACTCGACCCTGAGACGCCCGTCATCCAAACCGTGTTCAGTCCATTGGCGCAGGCGAAGAATCTGGCGGGCAACGACACGCTGATCTCGCACCTGCGGCTTTATCCCGAGGCCGTCATGCAGGGACTGGAAACCATCGCCCGCTCGACGCGTCGCTTCGTGGCCGCCGCGCTCGAAACCGGCATTGACGGAATCTTCTACGCCGTCCAGCACGCGCAAGCGACATTGCTTTCACTCGAAGAATATAAAACCTTCGGCCTGCCTTTCGACCAGCAAGTACTTGAACCCGCCAATTCATCCTGGCTGAACGTGCTTCACTTGCATGGACGCGATGTCCACTTCTCGCTTCTTTCCTCTTTCTTCTTTCCCATCGTCAACTGGCATGACCGCGAGACCGCGCCGAGTCTCTCCGAGGCGCAGAAAATCTTCAAAGGTGTAGTCTGTGGCGGCTTGCGGCAGGATACGCTCGTTTACGGGAATCCACTCGAGGTCCAGGAAGAAGCGAGGCAGGCCATCCAGGGGACGCGCGGCCGTCGTTTCATCCTATCCACGGGATGCGTCGTCCCCATCATCGCGCCGCATGGTAATATCCACGTAGTGACGACTTCAGTCGTCAGGTGATTATGACTCTCCGCGTCATCTCTGGCACGGCCAAAGGCCGCAAGTTGAAATCCGTCCCGGGCGACACGACGCGCCCGATCACCGACCGCGTGAAGGAGTCGCTGTTCGACATCATCGCAGGCGACGTGTTGGACTCCACCTGGTGGGATGTGTTCGCCGGAACGGGCGCGGTGGGCATCGAGGCGTTGAGCCGCGGCGCGTCGTTCGTGCGCTTCACCGACCTGAATCGCGAGCCGGTTGAAACGATCAAGTTCAACCTCGCGCAATGTAAATTTGAGAACCGCGCCGAAGTCCGCCGCGCCGACGCGCTGGCAATGATCTCCGCCGCGCCGGACCGCCAATTCCAGAACGTGTACGTCGCCCCGCCGCAATACAAGGAAATTTGGGAACAAGCCGTGCTGGCGCTCGATAAAAACCCCGCCTGGCTGACGGAGGACGCGTGGGTGATGGCGCAGATCCACCCGCTCGAGTACAAGGATTTGGAATTGCAAAGTCTGGTGAAGATTGATGAGAGAAAATACGGAAGCACGTTGTTGGTGTTTTATGAAAGAGGAGTAGTGAATGACTAAAGGGAAAAAATTCCTTCTCAATGCAGCTATCCAGATTTGTGGTTACTTTGCAATGTTTGCTGGTGGTGTGCCAATAATTTTAGGATGGCCTTATTACCTCAGGCGATTACCACATTCTTCACCCGAAATCACAATCACAAGAAATCCAAGCACTTCTATCATCCCATTGCCACTGATTCTAAAAATTGCTTTGCTGATTATTGGCATTACTTTGCTTATAATCATGCTGCTTCGCGGAAACAAGTATAGAAGGGCTGTATTCAACGATTTTACCGGACCCCACTTTGGCAATTTCATGTTGTACTCATTCTTACTAGGTGCATTAATTTCTCTAACTACAGGATTAATCTTTTACATAATATTCAGCACTTTTACCCGAGGCTAAACCATGACCCGCGTCAAAGTCTTACTATTTGCCACCCTGCGCGAACGCGCGGGTGGAGCCAAATTTATCGAAGTGGATTTAC
>CAYJLS010000061.1:17971-21664 GCA_964371065.1 uncultured Anaerolineaceae bacterium
TTTGCCACCCTGCGCGAACGCGCGGGTGGAGCCAAATTTATCGAAGTGGATTTACCCAGCGGCGCGACCGTGCTCATGCTCAAAGAGCAGATTGCCCGCGAGCATCCCGCACTGGAACCGTCCATGAAAAGTGTGCTGGCGACCATCAACCGAGAGTACGCCTTCGATGAGGCTGTCCTTCCCGATGGCGCGGAGTTGGCGATGTTTCCGCCTGTTAGCGGAGGGTAGTGAGGTAATTGGCGATTGGTAATTGGTAACTCACATTACTCAGTACCGCGAGATTTATCTCGCCCAGGCGAGGCAACATAAATGTTGCGGTACTGCAAATAGCAGTTGGCAATTTGTCCTTTGCATTGTTACTGATTCACAATCCACATTCCCCCATTACTATTTACCAATTACCATTTACCCAAACTACAAAACTATGAAACTACCCAACTACCCAACAATTTTCTCCATCACCGAATCCGAACTCGACCTCGACGCCCTGCTCGACGCGATCACGCTACCGTCCACAGGCGCGGCCGCGATCTTCACAGGCATGGTACGCGGCGTGACCAGCCGCGGCAACGCACACGATACAGTTTATATCGAATACGAAGCCTACAAGCCGATGGCTGAATCCAAGATGAAGCAGGTTGCGGACGAGATCCGCGAACGCTGGCCAACCATCGAAGGCATCGCCGTTGTCCAGCGCATCGGACGTCTCACCCCGCGCACGCCAACAGTGCTAATCGCCGTCACCGCCGCGCACCGCGACACGGGCGTCTTCGACGCCGCGCGCTATGGCATTGACCGCCTGAAGGAAATCGTCCCCGTCTGGAAAAAGGAAGTCAGCCCGAACGGCGAGGAATGGATCGAAGGCGATTACATCCCGAAACCTGGGGAGTAATGCGAGATAGTATCTCACGCTACGGTGATAGACAACAACGGAAACCAAAGCCATACTGGAACGCGAGTGGAAGTTGCCTGCAAAGCGTGACGCGTCATCAGGATAAGGGTTATAGGGTACGCCGAAGACGATCTGCGAACCGTCTTTGCAAATCAAAGGAGGAAGCATGGAAAAAATTGTCATTACAGGCATGGGGACGGTCAACCCGCTGGGATGTTCCGTCGCCGAATCGTGGCAGGCCGCGCTGAACGGCGTTTCGGGAGTCGGTCCCATCACCCAGTTCGACACGAGCGAGTATCTGGTCAAGATTGCCTGCGAGGTGAAAAACTTCACGCCCGGAAATTATATGGACCCCAAAGAGGCGCGTCGCCGCGACCGCTTCGAACAGTTCGCGGCCGCGGCCGTCAAGGAGGCGCTGGCGCAATCGGGACTGACTGTCACCGAGGCCAACGCCGGGCGCATCGGCGTGGTCATTTCGTCCGCGATTGGCGGACTGCAATCATTGGAAGACGCCATTTTTACGGTGCGCGATACCAGCCCACGCCGCGTCAGCCCATTCCTGATCCCGATGCTGATGTCCAACGGGGCGGCCGGCCTGGCAGGGATTGATTATGGCATCCAAGGCCCCGGCTTTTCCGTGGCCTCGGCTTGCGCTTCGGGCGCGGACGGAATCGGCATGGCCTGGATGATGCTGCGAAGCGGGGTCATTGACGCGGCCCTGGCGGGCGCATCAGAAGCGACCATTTGCCGCGCAGGCGTGGCGGCCTTCGACCGCATCGGAGCCATGTCGCGCCGCAATGACGATTATTCGATGACGCCGCAACCCTTCGATAAAAACCGCGACGGGCTGGTGATGGGCGAAGGCGCGGCGGTGCTGGCGCTGGAAACCGAGAGCCACGCCAAAGCGCGCGGCGCGGCGATTTTGGCCGAACTGGCAGGCTACGCCTCCACCGCGGACGCGTTCCACGTCACCGCGCCGCACGAGACAGGCGCGGGCGGCGCGGCCGCCATCCGTCACGCGTTGGAGGCGGGGAAAGTCAACGCGGAAGAGGTCGGCTACATCTCCGCGCACGGGACAGGCACCGCACTCAACGATCTGTCCGAAACGAAAGCAGTCAAAGCCGCATTCGGCGCGCAGGCCTACAAAGTCCCCATCTCCTCCACCAAGTCCATGACGGGACACATGATGGGCGCGACCGGCGCGCTCGAAGCCGTCTTCTGCGTGCAGGCCATCCGCGAAGGATTGCTCCCGCCGACCATCCACTACGAAACGCCCGATCCAGAATGCGACCTGGATTACATCCCCAACCAGGCGCGCGAGGCGAAGATCAACGTGGCCATCAGCAATGCGTT
This sequence comes from uncultured Anaerolineaceae bacterium, assembly GCA_964371065.1. Lineage (GTDB taxonomy): Bacteria > Chloroflexota > Anaerolineae > Anaerolineales > Villigracilaceae > Denitrolinea. Next base: position 20,217 of record CAYJLS010000061.1, read on the forward strand.
TGGGTTCGGCGGGCATAACGCGGTGTTGGTGGTGAGGAAATACCAGTGATCAGTTATCAGTGATCAGTTATCAGTTATCAGTTTTCAGTGAAAGCCTCGCGGCATTTCTCCGCGAGGCTTTTTTCATCTTTCATCTTTCATCTTTCATCTTTCATCTTTCATCTTTCATCCTTTTCCTCGCGGTATACTTGCAACATGATTTTCCCTGATTTACCTTTTATCGATCTCCACCGCCATCTCGATGGGAATGTGCGCCTGCAAACCGTGCTCGACCTTGGGCGCCGGCACAGCATCCCCCTGCCCGCCTGGGACGTGGAGTCCCTGCGCCCGCACGTGCAAGTCACTGAGCCCAAGCCCGGCATCATGGCCTTCATCGCCAAATTCCAATGGCCGATGGCCGTCCTTGCGGACACCGACGCCTGCCGCCGTATCGCCTACGAAAATATCGAAGACGCGAAAAACGAGGGCATTGACTATATCGAACTGCGCTTCAGCCCCTGGTTCATGGCTGAGGCGCATTCGCTTAATCCGACCGAAGTGACCGAAGCGGTCGTGGACGGAGTGCGGGCGGGCGCGCGGGACTTTGGCCTGCGCGCCAACCTGATAGGGATCATCAGCCGGACGTTTGGTCCGCTTAACGGCGCGAAAGAACTGGAAGCGCTCCTGACCCAACGCGACCACATCGCCGCGCTCGATCTCGCAGGTGACGAGGCCAACTTCCCCGGCGGATTATTCCGCGAGCACTTTCGGCGGGCGCGCGAGGCGGGCTGGCAGGTCACCATCCACGCGGGCGAAGCGGATGGCGCGCACAGCATCTGGCAGGCGCTCCGCGAACTGGGGACGAAACGTCTCGGCCACGCCATCCGCGCGGTGGATGATCCCATGCTCATGGATTACATGGTTGAAAATAAAATCGGCGTGGAAAGCAATCTCACCAGCAACGTGCAAACCAGTTGCGTGCCAGACTATCCCAGCCACCCGCTGAAACTCTTCCTTGAGAGAGGCATCCTTGCCACCATCAACACCGACGACCCCGGCATCAGCGGGATTGACCTGCCCTACGAATACAATGTCGCCGCGCCAAAAGCGGGACTGTCCGAGGCGCAGATTCGGCAGGCACAGCGGAACGCGCTGACGATTGCGTTTTTATCAGAGGAGGAGAAGATGGAATTGTTGAAGAAAAAGCAGGGAAACTGATTTCTAAAAATCACGATTTGATTCAAACATCTCTAACGACCCGTCATTGCGAGCGCTCTTCGCGAAGCAATCCCCTGCTCGACGAGGAGATTGCTTGCCACAGGCACGCTTCGCAGTCGTCGGGAAGTACATCCTCCTCGCATTGACGGTATGTGTGATTTCAGCAAATCACAGTTTGATTCAAACATCACTAACAACCCGTCATTGCGAGCGCTCTTCGCGAAGCAATCCCCTGCTCGACGAGGAGATTG
>CAYJLS010000061.1:21764-22555 GCA_964371065.1 uncultured Anaerolineaceae bacterium
CTTCGTCGGGAAGACCACCCTCCTCGCAATGACGAATCAACAGCGTTACTTCCACCCATGCTCCCCGCGCAAAGGGACAAACGCCACGCCGAGACTCGTTCTCCGCGAAAATTCCCCACCCGCCTTTTGCCAAATTTCCAATTCCTGATAACCGCGATCCCCAACGGGTAAAACCAGCCACCCACCCTCTGCGAGTTGACACAGCAACGGCTGCGGCGCGGACGGAGCCGCGGCAGTGACAAGAATCCCATCGTACGGCGCGGCATCAGGCCAGCCGAGGGAACCGTCCGCCACGTGGCAATGCACGTTCTGACAGCCCAACTCAAACAGAATTCTTTCGGCCTGCGCGGATAGTTCAGGGACAACCTCCACTGTGTGGACTTCCGCCGCGAGATGCGAGAGAATCGCGGCCTGATAACCTGACCCCGTTCCCACTTCCAGCACGCGTTCGCGGCCTGTCAGTTCCAACAGATGAGTCATCAGCGCCACGATGTAGGGTTGGGAGATCGTCTGCCCAAAGCCAATCGGGAGCGGACCATCCTCGTAGGCATGATGTCGGTATTCCTCGGGAACGAATAGATGCCGCGGCACATCCTCGAACGCGGATAACAGGCGCGGGTCGCGCAGACCGCGCGCCGCGATTTGCCTTCTTACCATTTTCTTCCGCTCCAACTCAAACTCGTTCATGACAGAACAAAGTGTACGCCGAATTATGCCGCCTGTCCAACAAAATCACAAGTTGAACTAAGCGCTTCGCGCAGGGGACATTCCATGCCAGCGTAATCCTGGAA
>CAYJLS010000062.1:0-22484 GCA_964371065.1 uncultured Anaerolineaceae bacterium
AACGGTGTAAAAATGCTCCGGCGAGCTTCTCGCTATCTTAATGTCCCGATACTATACTGCCGCATGTTTGAATTGGCCCGAAGGCGGTTGGCGGAAAAAGAAGAAACCATCTCCCACAATCGCAGGGTTCCAGGTTCCTTATTCCTGAAGGAGGAATAAATGTCTGCGTTACTCTCGTTTCTTGTTGGGATCTTCTATGTGATCATCGGGATCATAATTCTGATCCTGCTGATGGGCATCCGATTCATCCCCAACAACCGCATCGGCATGGTGGAAAAACGCTTTGCCGGCAGTTCGGTCAAATCGGGGTTGATTGCGCTCAACGGCGAAGCGGGTTACCAGCCCGATGTCCTGCGTGGTGGTCTGCACTGGTTGATGCCGATCCAGTACGTTGTTCACATGATGCCGCTGGTAACCATCACCCAAGGCAAGATCGGCTACATCTTTGCACGTGATGGAAAGCCGCTTGACCCGACCCAGGTGCTCGCCTCCAACGTGGATGCGAAAGACTTCCAGGATGTGAGAGCCTTCCTCAAGGCTGGCGGTCAACGCGGACCCCAGAGGCTGATCCTGCGTGAAGGTACGTATGCCATTAACCTTTTGCAGTTCATCGTCATCACCGAGGGACGCGTCTACTCCCTGTCACTCAACCGTGACGAGACCGCCGTCATTCAGGGAATGGCAACCTCGATTGCCGAACGGAGAGGTTTCCAGCCGATCATTATCAAAGATACGGACGATCTGGTTGGCGTGGTCACTGTGCATGATGGACCATCCCTGCGACAGGGCGAGATCATCGCCCCGACCGTGGGCGATGACCCTGCCGATGATCCCACATATCACAACAAGTTCCAGGATTCTGACCGCTTCCTTGCCGCAGGCGGTTTCCGTGGCCGCCAGTTGCAGGTGCTGGTGGAAGGCACGTATTATGTCAACCGCCTGTTTGCGACCGTTGAGATGATCCAGAAAACGATCATCGAAGTCGGTAGCGTAGGTGTGGTGGTCTCGTATACCGGTAATACCGGCACAGACCTCTCTGGCATGGAATATCGCCACGGCGAGCTGGTTTTGACCGGCAACCGCGGTGTATGGAGCGAGCCGCTCTTGCCGGGTAAGTATGCGTTCAACACGTACGCCGGTAAAGTAGCCATCGTGCCGACAACCAACTTTATCCTCAAGTGGATCCGCAATCAAGTTGGTGCGCACAAGTTCGATGAAAACCTGAGCGAAGTTTCGCTCATCACGAAAGACGCTTTCGAGCCGTCCCTGCCGCTCTCGGTAGTGGTGCATATCGACTATAAGAAAGCCCCGCTCGTCATCCAGCGCTTTGGCGACATCAAGAAACTGGTTGAACAGACGCTTGACCCGATGGTATCTGCCTACTTCAAGAACGTCGGCCAGACCCGTACCCTGATTCAACTCCTCCAGGACCGTTCAGCCATCCAGCAACAAGCTGGCGTGGAGATGAAGGAAAAGTTCGCCCACTACAACCTGGAATTGGAAGAGGTGCTGATAGGCACGCCTTCCTCTCCAGAGGGTGATACACGTGATACACAGATCGAGACTATTCTGATGCAGCTACGTACCCGCCAGGTGGCCGTTGAGCAGGTGGAGACCTACAACCAGCAGGAAAAGGCCGCTGTCAAGGAGCGCGAGTTGCGCGAAGCCCAATCCCGCGCCCAGATGCAGACCAAGATGACGGAAGCGGAGTTGAACATTAACATCCAGAGCGACCAGGGTAAAGCCGAGTACCAGCGCTCCATCCAGCAGGCCCAGCAGATCCGCGCGCTGGCCGAGGCCGAGGCCGAGAAGATCGCCCGCATCGGTATCGCGCAAGCCCTGGCCACCGAAGAACAGGTACGCGCCTACGGCGGGCCGCAATTCCAGGTGACCCAGCAAGTGATGCAACGCTTTGCGGATGCCATCCAGCAAGGAGGCATGGACGTGGTGCCCCGTATCCTCATCAAAGGTGGCGGCGATGGCGACACCGGCACGGGCAGTGTCATCGAAGCCCTGATGGCGATGTTGCTCTCCGATAAACTCGGATCATCCGTCGCTGACCAGGGTGAACGCTCGCCCGAAATCGAATCCTTGCGGAAGCAGATCCGCGAAAGCATGGCGAAGCCGTCTACGGACGCGCCGAAGTCTGCAAAGAAGTAAATAAGCGGGATGGCATCCCGCTCCACATAAAACTCAGGGCGACCCATTTGGGTCGCCCTGTTTGATTCACGAAATTCGCTTCAATCGAAAATCCCGCATCTCGTTCAGCGCCCCCTCCAGGGAGGAATGCCCGCTGTGGAAACTCCACTCGTTATATTGGCTGGCCTCGAAGATGGCAAACGCGCTTTTGTGCTCGCCGATCAACATGAACATCGTTCCCTCGTCGTTGCTGAAAACTGCCAGCGCCTTGTATAACCGCTTTTCGGGGAACAGCCCCTCGATCGCGATGTGCCCGTTCTTCACGCAGTTCATCAAGGTTTGGAGACGGTTGGTGTAAGGATCGTTTTGCGGGCTGTCTGTCATTCTGGTTCCTCCGCGGGTTTCAACGAATTTTACACCGTTCTTGCTTCCCTGCGGCGCAGGAAAAATTTGGTAATCTCCTCCGAGACCGCCGGGATGAGCGCCAGGCCGACAATTACACTCCATTCCCGCAACGAGGGGAAGTGCGTGTTGAAGATGGACTGGAGGAATGGAAAAGCGGTGACGATGAAGAGCAGGAAGATCGAAGCGCCGACCGCGTACTGCATCCACTTGTTGGAGAACACGCCCAGGCGGAAGATCGAAGCCTTTTCCGAGCGGACGGTGTAGGCGCGGAACAGTTCGCACAACGAAAGCGTGACAAAGGCCATTGTCTCCGCGGTTTGGATATCCACCCCGCGCCAATCGTGTTGCAGGACGTAACTCAGCACGTTCATTCCCGACGGGATAATTGCTCCCGCTTCGAGATGCCACACCAACCCGAGAACGAAAGCTGTCAGCACCGCGCCCGTCTGCGCGAAGGTTTGGATCAATAGTCCCAACTGCATGGATTTGTTGATGATCGGTTCATTCTTGGCGCGCGGCTTCTGGTCCATGATGTCGGGATCGCCTTTTTCCATGGCGAGCGCCAGCGCAGGCGCACCGTCAGTGATCAGATTGAGCCATAATAATTGGATGGCGGTCAGCGGGGCGGGCAAGCCTGCCAGCGTGGCAAGGAAGATGATCATGATCTCTGCCACGTTCGAGGAGAGCAGGAAGAACACAAACTTGCGGATATTCGAGTAGATGACGCGTCCCTGCTCCACCGCCGAAACGATGCTGGCGTAGTTGTCGTCCGTCAGCACCATGTCGGCGGTCTGTTTGGCTACGTCGGTGCCGGTGATGCCCATCGCCACGCCGATGTCCGAGCGTTTGATGGCGGGCGCGTCGTTCACGCCGTCGCCGGTCATTGCCACGATCTCGTTGTTGGCCTGCAACGCGTCTACGATGCGCATCTTGTGTTCGGGCGAGACGCGCGCGAACACGTCTGTGACTTCGATTTCGCGCTTGAGTTCCGCATCGGATAGGGCATCCAATTCGGCTCCCGTACGGACCTTGTGGCCCGGCAACAATAACCCGATGGCTTCAGCAATTGCTTTGGCCGTGTTCGGGAAGTCGCCCGTGATCATCACCGTGCGGATGCCCGCATGGCGCGCGCGCTCGAGAGCAGGCTTCACTTCCGCGCGGGCGGGGTCAATCATGCCGATCAGACCCACAAAGACCAGATCTTTTTCCAATTCTTCAGCCTTTAATTCTTCGGGGTTATCGGGCACATCCTTGACCACGCGATAGGCGAGACCCAGGACGCGCAGGGCCTCTTTGGTCATGGCATCGTTGGCAGACAGGATGCGCTCGCGGCCGGCCTGATCGAGCGGTTTGGACTCATCGTTCATGACCTGATAACGGGAGCAAAGTTCGAGTACCACGTCGGGGGCGCCTTTGACGGCGATCATGTCCCAGTTCTTGAGTTTATCATTATAAAAGGGGGAGGGGTCTTCCGCGAGGGGCTCGCGCACATCATGGATGGTGATCATGCGCTTGCGTTCCGAGTCGAACGGAACTTCGTTCTCGCGCGGGTAGGCCTCATCCAGTTGCATGTGGACTGCGCCCGCTTTCGCGGCGGCGATATGCAGGGCGCCCTCGGTCGGGTCGCCGACGATGCGATAGGTTTGTCCGCTCTCGCTGGCGCCCGTGATCTCGATCTCCGAATCATTGTTCAACACGCCCAGCCATAAGGCGGTCAGCGCCGCGGGATATTTCCCCACATCCACTGGCTTGCCATCCACGAGGAAGTCGCCTTTCGGCACGTAGCCTGTGCCTGTCACGTCAATGAACTGGCCGTCCGCCCACAGGCGCGTGACGGTCATCTCGTTCTGCGTCAGCGTGCCTGTTTTATCGGAACAGATCACGGTGGCCGAACCAAGCGTCTCAACGGAAGCCAGCTTGCGGATCAGCGCGTGGCGGTTCACCATCTCGCGCATGCCGAGCGCCAGGGAAATCGTCACCACGGCCGGCAGGCCTTCGGGCACGGCCGCAATCGCGAGGCTGACCGCGATGATGAAGACCTCGGTAATCTCTTTGGCATACTCACGGAGGTAGGCCAGCGGACCGGTGAATAAACCGCCGATCTCCGTGTAGTTGATAAGCGCGACGATAAAGACAATTGCCACCAGCGCCAGCGAGCCGATGCTCAACGTTTTTCCCAACTGGTCGAGGCGGCGCTGGAGCGGCGTTTCCTCCTCTTCCACGTTTTGAAGCATTTCCGCGATCAGGCCGAGCTGCGTCCGCATGCCGGTGCTGACCACCACGCCGCGCCCGCGCCCATATGAGACGAGCGTGCCCATGAAGGCGGTGTTCTTGCGGTCGCCGAGCGGGACATCCTTATCGAGGACGGTGGCGGCGCTTTTCTGGACGGGGAGCGACTCGCCGGTTAAGGAGGCTTCCTCCACCCGCAGGTTGACCGCTTCGAGCAGGCGCACATCCGCGGGGATGTAGTTGCCCGCCTCGAGGAAGACCATGTCGCCCGGCACCAATTCCCGCCCCGGCACGCTGACGCGGTGCCCGTCGCGCAGAACCTGCGCTTCGGGCGCGGCCAGTTTCTTGAGCGCGGCCAGCGCCTCCTCGGCGCGTCGTTCCTGGATGATGCCCAGCGCCGCGTTTAACACGACAATAGCCATGATGGCCGCGGCTTCGATGGTGTCGCCCAGCAACGCCGAAATGACGGAGGCGATGATCAATAACCAGACCACGAAACTATTGATCTGATCCCACACCACGCTCAAAAAGCCTGGGCGGGGCGCCTCCTGCAACTGGTTTAGCCCGTAGGTTACCTGCCGGCGCGCGGCTTCCTCCGTTGTGAGGCCATGTTCCTGTACCTTCAGGTTCTGAAGGACTTCCTCTGCTTTGAGCGCGTGCCAGGCTTCCCCTGGTTCGTCTGGGCTTGCTTTGAACTTGCTTTCAGAAGTCATGCGACTCTCCTGCTTGAAATGATTGCAAAGAAAAAGACCATCACGATAATACCTCCGTGATGGTCTCGCCAATCGCTCCGCTGAAAAATGAGCGCATGGACTGCCGATGGCTTATAAGCCAATGATATGACGACAATCCATCCTGTGGGGAACAGGCGGCTACTCCCCAGACACGCTCAGAGTCTAACCCTGCGCTAAATGCTTGTCAAGCAGGGCAGGCTACAGGTTGTTTACAAATTCATTTCGGCGCGATGACGGTGCCGGCCGGGATCTGCGCGTCCTTGGGGACGACCACGATGCCATCGCGCACCACCCAGGTCTCTGTATCCGTATCCGTGCCGCGCGGGAACGGGCGGATGACCACACCTTTGCCCAGCCGCACATTTTTATCCAGGATGGCGCCTTCGATGTCGCACTTTGGGCCGACGCCCAGCGGAATGTCCCTGGATTTACCCGGCTGGTCGTAATAGTCCGAGCCCATCAGGATGCTATTCTTGATATGCGTCCCCGCCCGGATCTGACTGCGGACTCCCACCACCGAATGCACGATCTCCGCTTTCTGGATTCGGCAACCCTCCGATATCAGCACATCCTTAAGACGGCTGTCCTCGACAATGGAGCCGGGCAGGACGCGCGAGTTGGTGTAAATGGGCTGTTTCGGATCGTAGAAATTGAACGGGGGATTTGCTTCCGTCATCTGGAGATTGGTCTCGTAGAACGAGCGGATCGTCCCAATATCCCGCCAGTAACCGTCGAAGTCGTAGCCGTAGACCGCGTGCGTTTTGATCGCGGCAGGGATCACGTCCGCGCCGAAATCGTCGAAGTCGGGATGGTTGCTCATGAAGTGCATCAACACTTCGGTTTTGAACAGGTAGATGCCCATCGAACCGAGGAAGGGGCGTTCCTTATCATCCTCGCGGCTGATGAAGGGCGCCTGCTCTGCTTTGGTTTTGGGTTTTTCCACAAAATCTGAAATGCGGCAATCTGGCTCGCGCTTCAAAATGCCGAAGCGCGGCGCGTCCTCGCGCGCCACCGGCTGGACCGCCACCGTGATGTCCGCGCGGTGCTCCCAGTGGAACTTGGCCATGGCGGCATAATCCATGCGGTAGAGGTGGTCGCCCGCCAGGATCAGTATATCCTTCGCATCCGTGGCGCGGATCTCGAACATCTGCTTGCGGACGGCGTCCGCGGTGCCCTGGTACCAGTTCTCCGATTCCAATGTCTGCTCGGCGGCCAGAATCTGCACCCAGCCGGTGTGGAACCCGTCGAACTGATACGTTGCCGTGATGTGGCGATGCAGCGAAACGGAATTGAACTGCGTCAAGACTGCGATGCGGTAGATGCCCGAATTGATGCAATTGCTGATGGGAATATCAATCAGGCGATATTTGCCCGCGACGGGGACGGCGGGTTTGGAGCGCATCACCGTCAACGGGAATAGGCGGGCGCCGCGTCCGCCTCCGAGAATAACAGCCAGGATATCGTTGAGTTCGGGCATGTGGCCTCCTCGATGAGATCGGATTTATGGATTATCAGCGCTTGTTTTTTGTGATCCCGCGCAATTTTGAAACGATAAATACGATGGGATACAAGAGCAGGATCATGGTATCCATCAACACAAAGAACAGGTAAAGTTTCATGGTCTCATCTCCTCCTTTGCTTCGTCGCGGTGAATCGAGAGCAAAGGCGAACAAAAAACGCGAGCCCGCCATTTAGCGGTCTCGCGAACCTTCTTGCGCCAGGATGACCGGTGGCGGGCCGCCACGCGCGGACGATCACCTGTTTTGCGCCGATCCTAAAAGTTTCCACAGCCAAACCTTTAGGGTCACGAAAAGTGCTGATATAATTTCAGTGCCGAAGGAGGGAATTGAACCCTCATACCCTTTCGGGTACACGAGTTTGAGTCGTGCGCGTATGCCAGTTCCGCCACTCCGGCTTGTAGAGCAAATTGGCAATTTGTTCTACTGAAGGCAAATTGGCAATTTGCTCTACAGTATAACAAACTCCCTCAAACACGGTCAAGGTAAAACGCCATCAGGCGGATACCCAATCTGCCCTACAAAAAAGGTAAAAATGAAACTCGGAATCATCGGTCTGCCCCAATCTGGAAAAACCACAATCTTCAACGCCCTGACGCGTAACAACACACCCACCACCGCCTCGGCGGGACGCATCGAAATCCACACCGCGGTGGTGGATGTGCCCGACCCGCGCGTGGACAAACTCTCCGGGATGTTCCACCCGAAGAAAACCATCTACGCCAAAGTGACGTATGCGGACATCGCGGGACTGGAGGCGGGCGCGGCCAACCCACAGGGCGCTTTGCGAACCGGCATCTCCGGCCAACTGCTAAATCAACTCGCTCAAATGGACGGTTTCATCCATGTGGCGCGCTGTTTCGCGGACGAGAACGTGCCGCATCCCTCGGGCAGTATCAACCCCCAGCGCGATGCGGAAGCGATGGAGAGCGAACTCTTGCTCAACGACCTGATCGCGGTCGAGCGCAAACTGGAGCGCCTGGCCGAGGAGCGCAAAAAAGGCGGCACGGATAAAACCCTGAATGCGCGCCAGACCGAACTGTTCGAGCGCCTGCATAAAACACTCTCCGAGAATAAACCCCTGCGCGGCATGGACTTCAACGCCGAGGATCAAAAGGAACTTGCCAGTTTCGGCCTGCTGACCCGCAAACCTCTCCTGACCATCTTCAATCTCGGCGAGGGACAGTCCGCGCCCGAGGTTTCCGTCAATCACCAGATTGTGGCATTGCAAGGCAAATTGGAGATGGAGATCGCACAACTTTCGCCCGAAGATGCGGCGGTGTTCATGCAGGAATACGGCATCGAGGAACCCAGCCTCAACCGCATGATCCGCCTGTCGTATGACCTGCTCAACCAGCAATCCTTCTTCACCGTGGGCGAGGATGAGGTGCGCGCCTGGACCGTGCGGCGCGGGGCGCCAGCAGTCGAGGCGGCGGGCGCCATCCACACCGATTTGCAGAAAGGATTCATCCGGGCCGAGGTGGTGGCTTATGACGACCTCACCAGCCTCGGGTCCATGAATGAAGCGAAGTCCAAAGGCAAGTTGCGTCTCGAAGGCAAGGAATACATCGTCAAAGATGGGGATATTGTCCACATCCGATTTAACGTATAATGGGATTGAGAATTCCAAGACAAATCAGAACTGGAGGCCCGCATGTCTCGCTTAAATCGCCGCACGATTGTGTTGTTTGGAGCAGTCACGCTTGTCATTGCGCTGGCCTGTTCCATTTCGTTGGCGCCAACCACGAGCGCTCCCCCCGCCTTTGATTCCACCAAGGCCGCGCTGGAGATGCAGGGCACCGCCATGTCTTTGCAGTTGACACAGGCGGCGCTGAACGTGCCGCCTGCGCCCACGCAAGCGCCGCCGCCGGCAGTCGTCCAACCCACCGACAATCCGCCCACCGACGCGCCGCTTCCGCCCGTTGCCCAGCCGACGGCCACGCAGGATATAAAAGCCCGCATGAAGACCGCCAAGATCCTGATGTATGAAGACTCGATGGGCGCGATCCCGCCCCTGGTACCCTGGGTCAAGCCGACGCTGGACTTGATGGATTTAGATGCGATTACCTACACGGCGGATATTGGCGATTTGATGAATTATCTTAATTCAGGTACCAAGTGGGACCTGATCATTATTGCTGCCGAAAGCCGCTCGGCGGTGCAGGGCGAATTTTGGGATGTAATCGTACCCAAGGTGACGAACGACAAAACCGCTTTGATCGTGGAAATGTGGTATCTATCCGACACCGCGGTCGGGCGCATCAGCCAGTTGACATCCAAGTGCGGCATCCGATTCCAGAAAGTCCGCACCGATGTGGAGTCGATCTACACCGTTAAGTCGGACCATCCCATTTTTACCACTCCCAACAGCAATTTTGGGTTGACCAATTATTGGGGCTATTGGAAGGATAAAGGCGGCGACTACGTGCGCGTGACGGGAGGCGATGCCGTCATCGTGGCCGGCGGATACGCCAGCCACTCCTCCGATTATGGGCTGATCACCTCCTGCATCGAGGGACGCGTGATCATCCAGACCTTCTCCGACCACGACTACCACAGGGAGGATATTCAGGCGTTGTGGGAGAATTACGTCACGTATGTGCTGACCAACCATTTTGCGGTTGTGCCATAAAAGCCTTTAACATCGTCATTGCGAGCGAAGCGAAGCAATCTCCTCTACGCGGGGATTGCTTCGTCGGGGAGAACACCCTCCTCGCAACACTTGCACCGCACTGCGTTTGGTGCAGTGCAGGTGTGACGGTGGAATCAGTTGCGAACCAATATTTTGGAGACACTTATGACCTACAAACTATCCCGCTGGTCGCTGGCCGACCTCTTCCCCACGCCTCATGGGGGCGTGGACAGCCCCGAACTGGAGACCGCCTTCGACCAGATCGAGGAGCAGGTGACCACCTTCGAGGGGGTGCGCGGAAAATTACACCCCGACATGTCTGTGGGCGAGTTCCTGAATATCATCAAAACATCAGAAGCGACGACACGCATAGTTCATAAACTGGATGCTTTCGCGGGTCTTGCCTTCGCGGCCGATACCCAGGACCAGGCCGCACAAACCCTGCAGAACCGCGTCCAGCAGTTCATGGCCGACATGGGCAACCGCACGTTGTTCTTCAGCCTGTGGTGGAAGGAACTGGACGACGCCAACGCCAAGCGCCTGATGGACGCCAGCGGCGACTATCGCTATTATCTCGAGGAGATGCGCCACTTCAAACCGCACACGCTCAGCGAGCCGGAGGAGAAGATCGTCAACATCAAGGATGTGACGGGCGCGAGCGCGCTGGTGAACCTGTACGATTCCATCACCAACCGCTACGTTTTCAAACTCAAAGTGGACGGCAAGACAAAAGAGTTGACGCGCGGCGAACTGATGAACTTCGCCTACAGCCCCGACCCGAAGATGCGCGCCAAAGCCTACCAGGAACAGTTCCGCGTGTATGCGGAGGACGGCCCGATCCTCGGGCAGATGTACCAGACGCGCGTGCGCGACTGGCACAACGAGGGCATCGGCTTGCGGAAATTCAAGACCCCCAACTCGGTCCGCAACCTGATGAACGATATCCCCGACGAGGCCGTGGACGCGTTGCTGAATGTGGCGAAAAAGAACGCGGGCCTGTTCCAGCGTTTCTTCAAACTGAAAGCCAAACAGCTAGGCGTGAAGAAACTGCGCCGTTACGACGTGTACGCCCCGCTGGCCGCCTCGACTAAAAAATATTCGTTCGACAAAGCCGCGCAGATGGTGTTCGAATCGTTCTCGGCGTTCAACCCCGAGTTCGGCAAACTGGCCCGGCGCGTCTTCGATGAGAACCATCTCGATAGCGAAGTCCGCAAAGGCAAGCAGGGCGGCGCGTTCTGCGCCTCCGTCCTGCCGGAGACGACGCCCTACGTGAAGGTCAACTATCAGGGCAACGCGCGCGAGGTTGCCACGCTGGCGCACGAACTCGGTCACGCCATTCACGCCATGCTGGCTTCGCACCACACCACATTCACCTTCCACTCGTCCCTACCGCTGGCGGAGACCGCCTCCACCTTCGGCGAGATGATGCTGATTGACCGGATGCTGTCCGGGGAGAAGAACAAGTCCGTGCGGCGCGACATCCTCTTCCGCCAGGTGGACGATTCCTACGCCACTATCGGACGCCAGGCCTGGTTCGCCATGTTCGAGCGCAGCGCGCACGACATGGTCATGAAGAACGCCGGCGTGGATGAAATCTCGCAGATGTATTTCGAGAACCTGAAAGAACAGTTCGGCGACTCGCTCGATCTCTCCGAGGAGTTCAAGTGGGAATGGGTCGCCATCCCGCACTTTTTCCACACGCCGTTCTACGTGTACGCTTACTCCTTCGGCAAACTGCTGGTGCTCTCGCTCTACAAGCAATTCCGAGCGGAAGGCGAATCCTTCAAGCCGAAATACAAAAAGATCCTCTCCGCAGGTGGATCGGAAGCGCCTGCGCGGATTCTCTCCGAAGCAGGCATAGACATCCGCTCGGCGAAATTCTGGCAGGGCGGGTTCGACGTCATCCAGGAGCAGGTGGAGGAGTTGGAGAGGCTATAGGGGAGAGGAAAGAAGGGAAGTATTGCGTATTGCGTAGTGCGTATTGAATGATGAAAGGCGTAACGCGGCAAGGCGTTGCGCCTTTTTGATTTGAGTCTACTGGCGCAACCTTTGCGTGCGCGCAACGAGGAGGCATTTTCCGACTGAACGAAGAGAGCCTCTATGGCCCAACAAGCGCTTGCACTTGACCGCATCCAGCCTCTGCTCGTACCTCGCTCCGGCTTCCGGAGGCAGGTGTAAGCGTAGCGTTAGCCTTCGAACACTACCTCCCCCACCTCCGCCGTGGACTTGAGAATCAAGTCCGCGCCCTTCCTCCGTAACTCCTCTTCCTCGCCAAACCCGCATAACACACCCACCGTCTGCGCGACTCACAGGGTGCTGCGCGACGGCTTGCGTGTTTGCCAGTTCGGAGTATACTTTCGCCACTGCGCCCCTGTTTCTCTCCGCAAAGCATAAAATGATGCTCCGCCATCTTCATAGGTGCAGTGGACACGGTGGGGACTGCGTAGCGTGCCGCACGCTTCACAGTCAAGTATTTTTCCCTGGACAGTCCGCCACCTTCGGCAGGCTGGCTTCGAGTTTTTTCTGCCCCAAAGAGAATCCACGCCCGCCCCACTGTCCGCGAACGCAAACCGTCAGTTGCTGTTTCATGATTGAAGCCCACGTAGCTTCCAGATCTGTTGTAGGAGTTTGATAAGACATGAATACACAGAGACATAAATCACCAATTGATTTTTTCGTCGGCGTCGCGGTTCTATTGTTATTACTGGCGACGACAGGCGCATCATTCGCCTATGCCGAGCAGACGAGAGCCCCAATGTTCTCGCCCGCTGTTCCAGTGTCGAGCGCCGCGGCTGGCTATGGACAACTCCCGCTCTCCTTCGTGCCGAACGCGGGACAGTCCGATTCTGTCGTGCGTTATCAGGCGCGCGCCATGGGCGGCATGTTGTTTTTCGAAGATGATGCAGTGACGTTATCGCTGCCGACAACTGAAGACCAAACCCGTTCAGTTGTGCATCTGCGCTTTGATGGCGTAAACGTTGCGCATCGAGTGGTCAATGCCGAACGACTGCCTGGTATCGTCAACTACTTTATCGGCAATGAACCGTCGCACTGGCGTACCAACCTGCCGACATACGCGGGCATTGTCTATGAGCAACTCTACCCAGGCATTGACCTGCGCTACGACGGCGCACAGAGGATACTGAAAGGCACGTACACGCTTGCGCCGCATGCCGACCCATCCCGTATTCGCTGGCACTACGAGGGCGCGACAAGCGTGCGTGTGGACGAGCAAACGGGCGATTTGCTCATCGCACTTGACGATGCGGCAACGCTGATCGAAAAAGCGCCGAGCGCATGGCAGACGAGCAATGGAGCGCGTGTGAGTGTGACGGTGCGCTATGCGGTGAGGGAGGATGACAGCATTGGCTTCGCGCTGGGCAACTATGATACCAACAAGCCGCTCACGATTGACCCACAACTGATCTACAGCACCTACCTCGGCGGCAGCGCTTTCGACGGAGCCAAGAGCGTTGCGGTGGACGCCGCGGGCTATGCGTACATCACGGGTGCCACGCAATCCACCGACTTCCCGACCCAAAACCCAATCTATAACGCACTCAACGGCAGCACAGACGCATTCATTGTGAAGATCAACCCGACCGGCTCGGCGCTTGTTTATGCGACGTACCTCGGCGGCAGCGACCGGGAGGACGAATTTGGGTCTGAGCGCGCCGGCGGGATTGCGGTGGACAGCACTGGTAGCGCCTACGTGACGGGCTGCACCAATTCGTCGGACTTTCCAACGGTGAATCCAATTCAGGGCTATGGTGGGTTCGGAAACTGCGATGTGTTCGTGTCCAAGCTGAACACCGCAGGCAATGCGTTGATCTATTCAACCTTCCTGGGCGGTCCAGGCGCGGACACAGCCAACGCCATCGCAGTGGATGACCAGGGCAGCGCCTATATCGTCGGCGACGCGGGCAAGGATTTCCCTGGGAACCCGTTCACTTCCGGCGGCCATGTATTCGTGTCGAAG
The DNA here is from genome assembly GCA_964371065.1 of uncultured Anaerolineaceae bacterium. GTDB lineage: Bacteria > Chloroflexota > Anaerolineae > Anaerolineales > Villigracilaceae > Denitrolinea. The sequence continues at coordinate 13,636 of CAYJLS010000062.1, forward strand.
ATTAATGCCGCAGGTTCGGCGATTGTGTTTTCAATGTTTCTCGGCGGCAATTCCTTCGAATACGCGACCGATGTCGCCGTGGACAGCGCACACGACATCTACGTGGTGGGCAATACCTTCTCCACGGACTTTCCTGTGCTGAACCCGGCGCAATCCACCAAAGGTGGCGGCTCGAATAATAACCACGATGCCTTCGTGACAAGGATCAAAGCGGACGGCAGCGCGCTGGTGTACTCCACCTATCTCGGCGGCAGCCAGACCGATGAAGCTTCCGGGATCGCGTTGGACGATCTGGGGAATGCTTACATCACCGGCGTGACCCAATCCAATCTGGACTTTCCGTTGATGAATGCCTATCAGCCGACTTATGGCGGCGAACGGGGCGACGCCTTCGTGACGAAACTCAACGCCACGGGCGACGCGTTTGTTTATTCGACCTACCTTGGCGGCAACAACGATGAGAATTATTTCAGTGGGCATGGCCCCTATGGTGGCATCGCGGTGGATTCGACATACAACGCATTTGTAACGGGCTACACCTGCTCGGCCAATTTCCCGACGCTCGGTTCGTTCCGAAACGGCCAGAGCGGCACCTGCTTTGCGTTCGTCACGCGCTTCAATGCAAGCGGCAATGCGCTTGTCTTCTCGACTTTGATCGGCGCCCAGGGCACCAGCTCGGGGGACGCGTCCGGCACCGACATCGCCCTCGATGCCCTGCGTAATGTATACGTGGTTGGCGAGACCAATGCTACAGACTTTCTCACAATGAACCCGCTCCAGTCGTCCTACGGTGGAATGACCGATGCGTTCGTTACGAAACTCGATCCGCGCTTCTTCTTGTTTCTGCCCGTCATTTTGCGCTGAGGCACACTCAATGGGATGCAAGGTTCGGTGCAGGATATTGTGATTGACCCGGTATACTCGGATGTGAGTATGTCGAGCGGGGCGGCTTTCACACAGCAAGTTCAGCCGGAGTATATGGTGTTTGAGTATGTAATTGAGGGGCAGGCACGATTTTGACGCTGCACGCAAGCAACAGATAGGTACCGAAAATGTTGTTATTTTCGATAAAGGAGACGAGATAACGGATTTGGCGGAACGGGATTCCCCGCCTATCGCATTTTCCACCTGCTGATCATGTTGGCTGTGGCCTGCTTCGGCGTCCCATTGCGAATTGCACCTAATTATGGGTTGTAGCCGACGGCTGGGAGTCTGCGCGTTTTGCAGGCATTTTTCCCTGGACAGTCCGCCAGGACAGGCTGGCTTCGAGTTTTTCTGCTCCCAAACAGAGTCCACGCCCGCCCCATCGCTAAATCCGGCTATCCTCAATTATCTCCCTCACCTCCGCTGTGGACTTGAGGATCAAGTCCGCGCCCTTCCTCCGTAACTCCTCTTCCTCACCAAAACCGCATAGCACACCCACCGTCTGCGCGCCCGCGGATTTGCCGGCGCGCATGTCCACGGTGGTGTCACCGATCATCAGGCAGGCCTCGGGCGCGACGCCCATTTTTTGCGCGGCGTAGAGGACCGGGTCGGGATAGGGCTTGGTGTGCGCGGCGGTCAGCGCGGTGACGATCACGTCAAAGTAGCGCGTTAAATTGAAATGGTCGAGAAAGGCGAGGGTGGCGCGTTCGTGGCGGGCGCTGATGACCGCCAGGGGAAAACGCCCGTGAAGGCGCACCAGCATGGTGTCCACGCCGGGGACGAGCAGATAGTTCTTCCATGCGCGTCGGCGGTGGCGCGAAAGCCAGTTGATGGCCGCGGCCAGCTCGTCGTCGAGGCCGAAGCGGTCTGGAAGTCCCATCAGGGCGTTGCCCGGGGATTCGATCCACATCACGAAACGGCGCGCGGCGCGTTCGGGGTCATGGAAGAGGAAGCGCGGCAAGAACGGCGTCACCTTTTGCGCGTACAGGTTGTCTGTGTCGCTCAAGGTGCCGTCCACATCGAAACACAGGGCGCGGATTTTGGAAATTTCGAGAGCCATACCGCAATTCTACCGCGAGGCGAAGCCATCCCGAAGGGCGCGGAATTCATCCGTACACACGCGCACAGGCAGATACGGAACACGCCTAACCTGTATCCGACTTCATCTTTCATCTTTCATCTTTCATCCTTCATCCTTCCTGTGCTATACTTTCGTTGGAACAAAAATGGTGTTTCGCCCACGTCCCACCACCCCTGCTGAAGACCGCTCCCGCGCCTTGCTGGAACTGCTTTACCATGTCAGCCGTGAAGTCGCCACTGCATTGGACTTACGCACGGTGTTGCAACGCGTGTTGTTCGAGGCCATGCGTAACGTGGGCGGCGAGCGCGCCAGCATCGTGGTGCTGGACGACAACGGCAAGCCGGTGGACGCGACCATCGTCTACGGCCAGCAGTTCCACGAACACACTACGCAACAGTTGCGCGACACGGTGGAGCGCGGACTGGCGGGATGGGTGGTCACCAACCGCAAACCGGCGCTGATCCCCGATACCACGCGGGACGAACGCTGGCTGAGGCGGCCGGACGATTCCATCGAGAATACGGGGGCCAAGTGCGCCATCAGTGTGCCTTTGCTGGCCCGTGAAAGATTGGTTGGCGTGCTGACGCTGGTGCATTCCGTCCCCAACGCTTTTAATGACGAACATCTCGAATTGATGCAGGCCATCGCCGACCAGGCCGGCGTGGCCGTGTTGAACGCGCGGCTGTATACCGAGAGCCAGCGCCAGGCGCGCGTGATGACGGCGCTGGCCGAGAGCGCGGCCTCCATCAACACCTCCCTGCGGATGGAGGACGTGCTTCAACGCATCCTCAACCAGGCCATGCAAGCCCTGCAGGTGGAGACTGCCGCCGTGGCCCTGGCCGACGCGCAGACCGGCGAACTGGTCTTCCGCGCCGCCACCGGACAGAACGCGGGCAACATCATCAACCGCCGCGTGCCCGCGGGCGAGGGCCTGATCGGACTGGTGGTACGCGAGGGACGCGGACTGGTGATCCCCTCCGCCAGCGCGGACAAACGCTTCACCGACGCGGACCGCTTCGGCGGAATCCGCGCCCGGGCCGTGGCCGCCGCCCCGATCCAGACGCAGGCCGGGGTGATCGGCGTGATCGAGGCCATCAACCCGATCAGCGGCGCATTCGATCCCGATGCGTTGTTGGTGATGACCGGTCTCGGCAGTTTGGCAGGCACCACCATCCAGAACGCGCAATTCTACGAGCGGCTGGGCGCCGCCCACCAGCGTTATCGCGAACTTTTCGAAGACAGCATTGACCCGATCCTGATTACCGATTGGGACGGAAAAATTTTGGAAGCCAATCGCCAGGCCATACAACTCAGCGGTTTCAGCGACGAGGAACTACGCTCCCAAACCATTGGCCAACTGCACGAGGTCAATGGCCTGCGCGTCGGCGCGGGGTTTGAGGCGTTGCGCGACGGCGAGCCGCGCAACTACGAATCGTCCCTGCGCCAAAAAGAGGGCGGGAGCGTGCCGGTGGAAGCCCACGTGCGGCGCGTGGATTTCGAGCAGTCCGATTCCCTGCAATGGATGTTGCGCGACATCACCGAGCGCAAGGACCTGGACGCCCTGCGCGAAGACCTGGCCGCCATGATCTACCACGACCTGCGCTCGCCGCTGGCAAACATCGTCTCCGGCCTGGATGTGCTCTCCGGCATGGTGGACGAAAAAGACGAGTCGGCGCATTCCATTCTCGGCATCGCGGCGCATTCCACGGCGCGCATCCAGCGGCTGGTGGACTCCCTGCTCGACCTGAGCCGCCTCGAAGCCGGACAGCCGGTGGCCGACCAGAAAGTGGCGGATCCCGCCGCGCTCGTCCAGCAGGCGCTGAAAGACGTGGCGCCCGCCGCGGAAGGCCGCCGCCAAACATTGACCTCCCGCCTGCCCGAGCGCCCGCCGCTCCTGTGGGTGGACGCGGACATGGCGCGCCGCGTGCTCGTCAATCTGATCGAGAACGCCGTCAAATTTACGCCCGCCGAAGGAAAGATCGAGGCCGGCGCGAAACAGGACGGCGAGTGGATGCAGTTTTGGGTGCGCGATAACGGTCCCGGCATCCCGCCCGCCGAACAGGAACGCATTTTTGAAAAGTTTTCCCGCCTGCGCGGCAAGGACAAACCCGGCGGGCTGGGTGTGGGACTGGCCTTCTGCCGCCTGGCCGTGCAGGGACACGGCGGCCGCATCTGGGTGGAAAGCCAGGACGGCAAAGGCGCCACCTTCCATTTCACCCTACCGCTCGCCACGCAACAGCAGATTGTGACAGATAGGTAAGGAGTAGACAGGTATACAGGTACACACGTACACACGGAACTACGTAACACGCAACACGGATCACGCTTTATCTTTTATCTTTCATCTTTCATCTTTCATCTTTTCTCCCGGAGTTCCCCATGCAATCCATAGCCGACAAAGTCTTTATCGAAGATTCCTTTCCCGGCGTCACGCTCGGCGCCATCAGCGCCCCGCGCGGACTGATCCAGATTGACGCGCCGCCCTCCTCCGAGGACAGCCGCATCTGGCGCGCCTCGCTCATGAACGTGGGCGCGGGCCCGGACCGCACCCTGGTCAACCTCGATTCGCACCCGGACCGCACGCTGGGCGCGCGCGCCATGGACTGCACCATCATCGCCCACGAAAAAACCGTCCAGGCCTTCCGCAACCGCCCCAACACCTTTAAAGCCCAGGGCGACGAGACCGGCGCCAACTGGGAATCCATCCCCGGGCTGGGTTCCATCCGCTGGGCGCCGCCCGAAATTTCGTTCACCCACGACCTGATCTTGTACTGGAGCGAGAATCCCATCCGCCTCCAACACCGTCCCGGCCCGGCCGCGGGCGCCATCTGGGTCATCCTGCCTGCCAAAAAAATCGTCTTCGTCGGCGACCTGGCGCTCAAAAACCAGCCGCCTTTCCTCGCCAACGCCAACCTGCCCGAATGGATCGATTCGCTCAAAGCGCTGATGGACGCCGACTTCAAAGGCTTCACCATCGTTAGCGGGCGCGGCGGAATCGTCAACACGCAGGTCGTCAAAAACCAACTGGACGCCATCAAATACCTGCACGACAAACTCGAAAAACTCTCCGCCAAAAATGCCGCGCCCGAGGCCACCGAAAAACTGGTGGAAGGCCTGCTCAGCGGTTACAAAGTCCCGGCCGCGCGCCAGAAACATTTCGCCCAGCGCCTGCGCTACGGCCTGCGCCACTACTACGTCCGCCACTACCACCCTGTCAACGGAGCCGAGGACGAATAGCCATGTCCCGCTTTGAGCCCCTGCTCGAACTCACCCGCGGCCGCGTCGTTGAATCCATCCACCTCGGCGCCATCGCGGTCGTTGACTCGCAAGGCACATTGCTCCACTCTTATGGCGACCCGCACACGGTCGCCTTTTTGCGCTCCTCCGCCAAACCCTTCCAGGCCCTGCCCTTCGTCGAACGCCTGGGCGTGGAACATTTCGGATTCACGCCCAAAGAACTCGCCCTCTCCTGCGCCTCGCACATGACCGCCCAGATCCATCTCGACGCGGTGACTGCCCTGCAAGCCAAAATCGGCATCCGCGAAAGCGACCTGCAATGCGGCGCGCATTTGCCCGGCGACCCGGACATGTTGAAATTCATCCTCCAGAACGACATCCTCCCGACCGCCAACTTCAACAACTGCTCCGGCAAACACACCGCCATGCTCGCCCACGCCAAAATGCGGGGACTTCCGCTCGACACCTACCTGCAGACTGACCATCCGGTTCAGCGCGACATTCTGGCCTGCTTCGCCGAAATGAGCGGACTCTCCCGCGAGCGGATCGCGCTCGGCACCGACGGCTGTTCCGCGCCCAACTTCGCCGTGCCGCTCGTCAACGCCGCGCTGGCTACGGCGCGCCTGTGCGACCCGCGCGATCTGGGCGAGGCGCGCGCCGCGGCCTGCCGCAAGATCACCTCCGCCATGACCTCCCACCCCGAAATGATCAGCGGCCCGGGCGAATTCGATTGCGAGTTGATGAAAGTGGGACGGGGAAAAATCGTCACGAAGCGCGGCGCGGAGGGATTCCAAATCACCGGCCTCCTGCCCGGTGTGGTCGGCGAACGCGGCCTCGGCATCGCCTTCAAAGTGATGGACGGCGATCCCGGGCGCATGAACGACAAACTCGAATTCTCCGCCCGCGTCCGCCCGGCAGTGACGCTGGAGATACTCCGTCAGTTAGGTGCGTTGGATGAAAAGCAATTGCAATCAATGGCCGATTTCGGTCCGAAGCGCGTACTGAAGAATTACGCCGGGTTGGTTACGGGTGAGTCCCACCCGGTCTTTGAATTACAATCCATGTAGTGACGATTTCAATCGTCAGAACGACTAAAGTCGTCACTACATGCAACAATTACAATCCATGTAGTGACGATTTCAATCGTCAAAACGACTAAAGTCGTCACTACATGGCAACAATTACAATCCATGTAGTGACGATTTCAATCGTCAGAACGACTAAAGTCGTCACTACATGGCAAGTATTCCCTATCTTCTCCCCAATCCCATGTCCCGCCTATCCCAACGCGCCCTCAAAATCCACGAGACTCTCCTCAAAGCCTTCGGCGAGCCGACTTGGCGCAATCCCCTGCCGCCGGTGGATGAACTCGTTTCCACGATCCTCTCGCAGAACACGAACGACACCAACCGCGACCGCGCCTTCCACGCGCTGCGCGCCAAATTCGCCGCGTGGGAATCCGTCCGCGACGCGAACGCGGGAGAGGTGGCAGCCGCCATCCGTCCCGCGGGCCTCGCCAACCAGAAGGGGCCGCGCATCCAGCAGGTGTTACGTCAAATCACGGAGGAGCGCGGGGGGCTTGATCTATCCTTCTTGATGGATTTACATCTCGAAGAGGCGCGCGCCTGGCTGATGAAGTTCAACGGCGTCGGCCCGAAGACCGCCGCTATCGTGTTGTGCTTTTCGCTGGGGCGTCCTGCCTTCCCGGTGGACACGCACATCTATCGCGTCACCGGCCGCATCGGCCTGCGCCCCGAAAAGATGACCGTCGAGCAGGCGCATCCGCATTTGGAAAATTTGCTCCCACCTGAAACCTATTACGCCGCGCACCTGAACCTGATCCGCCTGGGACGGGAGGTGTGCCACGCCAGAAAGCCCGATTGCCCGAACTGCCCGATCCGTAAATTGTGCGATTACGGAAAATCCCATTGACAAAATTCAGCCACTGAATTATGATTAGGCTATAAAGTCCATTATGTCAGTAGGCTTTATAGACCACGAAAGGACAGTCCATGCGCCTCTCGAAACGCGGCGAATACGGTTTGCGGGCTATGATCATGCTGGCGGGTACCCCCCACGAAACAGCCCCCTTGCCTGTGGTGCAGATCAAGGAGATTTCCGCACGCGAAAAGATCTCCTCCAAATTTCTCGAGCAGATTTTGCTAACGCTCAAGAACGCCGGCATGCTCCACAGCAAAATGGGCGTCGGCGGCGGGTATTACCTGGCCAGGCCCCCCAGCGAGATCACCCTCGGCCAAATCTTCCGCGTGCTCGACGGCCCGGTGGCGCCGATCCGGTGCGTCAGCCAGATGGCCTACGAGCCGTGCGGCTGTCCCGATGAAGCCACCTGCGGCCTGCGACTGGTAATGGGTGACGTGCGCAACGCCATCGCGAACATCCTCGACAACACCAGCCTGGCCGATGTCTCCCGCCGACAGGACGCTGTCCGCGCGACGCTCGGCCTTTCTAAATAATCAAAAACGCCTTGAAAGAGGCGGTTTTTCGTGGCTCGAAAGTCTACTTGTACTATAGACTTTATAATCTACTCGACAAATTGGAGTTACAACATGCGAAAATTCGCTCCCCTTCTATTCTCGACGGTTGTGATCCTCTCCCTGTTTCTGACGGCCTGCGGATCAGCCAACCCGACAGCGGATCCCGCTACCGGGACCGGTGACGCCCTCGAAGGCAACATCGCCATCTCCGGCGCGTTCGCCCTCTACCCAATGATGACGCGCTGGGCGGAGGAATTCCAAAAGCTCCACCCCAAAGTCACGTTCGATATTTCGGGCGGCGGCGCGGGCAAAGGCATGACCGACGCCCTCTCCGGCGCAGTGGACATCGGCATGGTCTCGCGCGAGGTCAGAACCGAAGAGGCGGCCCAGGGCGCGTACGGCATCGCGGTCGTCAAGGATGCGGTCTTCCCGGTCGTCAACGCCAATAACCCGGTCATCGCCGTTATCCAGGCCAAAGGCATCTCACAGGAAACCTTCAATAAGATCTTCATCACCGGCGAGATCACAACCTGGGGCGAGGTTGTCGGCAAGCCCGAGATCACCGACGAGATCCACGTCTACACCCGCTCGGACGCTTCCGGCGCAGGAGAAATGTGGGCCAAGTTCTCAGGCGGTAAAGCACAGGAAGACCTGCTTGGGGTAGCCGTCAATGCAGACCCCGGCCTGCTGGAGGCGGTACGCAAAGACCCACTCGGCATTGGCTACAACAACCTTGGTTATGCCTTCGACATTACGACCGGCAAGCCGGTCGAGGGCATTCTGCCCGCTCCGATTGACGTCAACAAGAACGGTGTCGCGGATCCCGATGAACTGTTCGAAACCATGCCCGAAGCCATGGAAGCGGTTGCCACCGGAAAGTATCCTTCGCCCCCGGCGCGTCCGCTGAACGTGGTGACCAACGGCAAGCCCACCGGCTTGACCCAAGCCTTCATCCTCTGGATCCTGACCGATGGTCAGCAGTTCGTGGGCGAGGCGGGCTTCGTTCAACTCACGCCGGAGCAACTGGCTGAATCGCTGGCAAAAGTGAAGTAATTAGTTGTCACGTTCCAGGACATCGTGAACTCTTTTGATCCTTCATCTTATTTCGATGG
>CAYJLS010000063.1:0-22089 GCA_964371065.1 uncultured Anaerolineaceae bacterium
ATTCAATCGGTCAGTCGGTTTTCATTTTAAGCGCGGTCAGTTTTTCAAAACAGGCACCCAGGTGGTACTGGTCTTTGCCCTCCTGGTTTCCCTGGCGGCCTCGGCGGTGAACGTCAGCCCGGCGTATGCCGCGGCGAGTTTAACGATCTCGCCGATCACGTGGAATGTGGTCGGCCTGGACAGCAACAAGGTCACCGACGGGCCGGAGAACTTCCCCGTCGGCGCGCGCGTTTGCAACACGGGCGACGCGCCTGCTACGAATCTCTCGGCGGATTTTGTATGGGATTCGGCCAATGTGCCTGAATACATCAACCTGCGCTCCGGTTCGCTGGATCCGATCTCTCTCACCAGCCTCACCAATGTGGCTCCCAACAACTGCCATGACTTCTACTTCGAGGTCACGGTCATGCGGGATGTGGCGGCTTATGACAAGTCGCGGGATTACCACATCACGGTCACGGCGGACGGCGGCATTTCGGCCCAGACACCCGCCAACCGCGAAATCTACGTGGAGCACCTCGTTTCCCAGAATCGCAACTCGGTGCTGGACGTCCTGTTGGATGGCGTCTCCGTACCCGCGGGCGGCGCGCTGAACCTGAACATCGGCCAGACCTACAATATCCAGTTGATCGCCAGCACGGCCACCAACGGCTACGAGCAGATCGAAAGTTTCATTAATTTCCCCAATACCATTTTCCTGGTCAACAGCGTTGCGACCACATATAACGCGTTTCCGACGCCGCACACCGATCCGGATTATGCCACTAAGCTCTACGCGGATGGTTGCGGCTGGGTCAACGATACAACGGACCCGAACTATCATACGAATCTATCCTGCAGCGGGGTTGGCAAGTATGGTGATACGGTAACGATTGACTACAATGTCACCATCATTGCCTCATCGGGCTCCAGCGGCACGTTGAGCACGCTGATCTACGACTACTCCGGCTCAAGCTACCACTACAACACGGATTTTTCGCTCGCAGCGCGTGTCTACAACATCCTCAACCCAAACGCCTGCTCGCAATCCACGATTGCCGAGTGGACGTTTGCGGGAGACGTTGCCACTCCTTCCACGGATAACGCTGTCGGCACGCCTTCGATCACCACGGCCAATATCGGCGCGGCGGTCTTCAATAAAGGCGGGAATCCCAACCCCGGGATCGCCTATGATTTATGGCCCGGCACGATAGACCTCACAAAATACGTCCAGTTCAATGTGCAGACGACGGGCTATTACAACGTGAACGCCAGTTTTGACGCATCCAAAGATCACGCCGATAGTCCCTCCAGCCTGAACTATTACTATACAACGGACGGCTCATCGTTTACGCAGGACGGCAGCACGGCAACCTTGACCACATCCTGGTCCTCCCTGAACCATGACCATTCTTCGCTATTGAGCCTGGACGACAACGCGAACGCCGCTTTCCGCCTGATCGCGTTCAATGCGGGCAGTACCGGGAAACACCTGAAGTTGGACAACTTCAAAGTGACCGGCTGTAAACTTCCCTCCGGTCTAAACCTCGACAAGACAGGCGACCCCGCTTATTTCGTCGCCGAAGGCCAGATCGTCACCTACACCTACACCCTCACCAACTCCGGCTCGGTCTCCCTGCAATCGCCCTACACCATTAATGACGATAAAGCAACCACTTCCTGTGCGGGCGCGACTAGCCCCCTAACTCCAGGCGCTTCGACCACCTGCACCGGAACCTACACAACCGCCGCCGCGGACGTGACGGCCGGCCTGGTCACAAACAACGCCTCTGCATCTGCTTCGACCGTTATCGGGGACCCGGTCACATCCAATACGGCAACGGAGACGGTCGAGTATCAACAATTCGTCAACTTTGGGCACGTTCCTTCGAACTACCTCGGCATGAACCTCTATAAAGACGGCGGCGCGATGCACCTCTCAGGGACAACCATGTTCGGCGCCTCGCTCACCTCCGCCACGGACGGCATCAACACACCCACCTACACACCCAAAGCCTCCGACGATGGCGTGACTTACACGCCCAATGTCAATTGGGTCACCGGCTCCGGCGGCGGCTCGGTGGACATCATCGCCGCCTGCCCGTCCGAGCCCTGCTACATGAACGCCTGGATAGACTGGAATCAGGACGGCGACTTCACCGAACTCGGCGAGCAGGTTTTCACGAATCGAACCCTGAACAACGGGGCGGTCAGGCTCACCTTCGACATTCCGGGTTGGGCAATCCTGGATGGCAACACCTTCTACTCCCGTTTCCGCATCTACGACCAGCTGCCAACCGGCGCCCAGCCGGACGGCGCGGCCATGGACGGAACCACCCCGCTGTATGGCGAGATCGAAGATCCCTTCTTCACCATCAGCGGCGGCAGCACCACCCCGGTCACCGTCTCCTACTTCCTGGCGGGGCGAAGCGGGGCGAGCGTCAACTTTACCTGGTCCACCGCCACCGAGACCGGCAACGTCGGCTTTAATCTGTATGTGGAACACGGCGGCAACCTCGAACTGCTGAACCGGGAATTGATCCCCTCCCGCGTGATCGATTCGCTCGACCAGCAAAATTACACTTTCACCGCGCAGGCGGGCGGAAACGCCTTCTACATCGAGGACGTCAGCGTGACCGGCGAGACACGCCTTCACGGGCCGTTCGCGTTGGGCGAGGCCTACGGCGGACAAGTGGAAGCGGACAAAGTGGACTGGCCTGCGATCCAGAAACAAAATCAGGCTGGACAAACCGTCCGCCAGAATGCGCTCAAATCGAAGCTTTCAGCGGCTGGTAATTCAACCAGTCTCAACCTGAAGGTGAGTCAGACCGGCCTGTATCGCGTCACCTACGAAATGCTGCGGGACGCCGGGCTGGACCTGAACGGGGCTGCGCCGGCGAAAATCCAGTTGAGCAATCACGGGCAGGCCGTGCCGATCTACGTCAATGCGCAAGGCCGCTTCGGCCCCGGTGGTTACATCGAATTCTACGGGCAGGCGCTGGACACAATCTATACCGACACCAACATCTACACCCTGCAGGTCAGCCAGGCGAACGGTGAGCGCATCCCGGCGGTCAACGCCGCGCCCGGTCACGCCCAACCCGCTGGCTCGTATACCGAAACGCTGGTGGTTAACAACCAGCGCGGGTACGCCAACTATTCTCCCAGTGCGGACGCCTGGTACGATACCTCCATGCTGACCTTCAAGACCAGCAAGAGCTGGGAGTTCCCATTCCAGGTGGATGGACTGGTCAACTCGACCTCCGCCGCGCTCGAACTGGTGGTGTGGGGTGTGACCGGCTGGCCGCAAACCCCCGACCATCACCTGCTGGTGAGCCTGAACGGCGTGCCGGTGAGCGACCAGACCTTCGACGGCCTGACCGAACAGAAACTGAGCATTGCCCTGCCTGCGGGCGCATTGCAGTCTGGCGCCAACACCTTGCGGCTGACCCTGCCGGGCGACACCGGCGTGGACTGGGACCTGGTCAACCTGGACAAATTCAGCGTGACCTACCAACGCGTCTTCCAGGCCACGGACGGGCGGCTGGACTTCACCGCCGCGGGACAAGTCTTCCAGGTGACGAACCTGCCGGGCCAGGATGTGGTCGTCTATCGCATCAGCGACAATCGCATGGCGCGTTTGAATGGCGTGAAAATTCAAGCCAGCGGAACAACTTTCACCGCTACATTTGCGGGGACAACGCAACCGTCCCGCTATCTGGTGACCAGCGCCGAGACGATGTACATACCCACGTTGGAAGCGCCGCGTCCGCTGGCGGACCTGAACCGCCCGGCGCAATACCTGGTCATCGCGCATCCGGACTTCATCGCCGGGCTGGGAGCGCTGGTGGCGGCGCGCCAGGCGCAGGAGTTGACGGTGAGTGTGGTGGACGTAACCGACCTGTACACGGTCTACTCGAACGGCATCTTTGACCCGAAGGCCATCCAGGAGTACATTGCGTATTCGGTGAAGAACTTAGGGACGAAATATGTGTTGCTGGTGGGAGGCGACACATACGACTACCGAAACTATCTTGGAAAGAACAGCATCAGTTTCATCCCATCGTTGTATGTGACCACCTCATCAATAGTGAAATACGTTCCGTCTGACCCGCTGTATGCGGACATGAACCGGGACAATGTGCCGGATGTAGCGATCGGCCGCTTCCCTGTGCGGACGGCGGCGGAGTTGGACATCCTAGTGCAGAAGACGCTGGCGTATGGGAACAAGACTTACAACCAAACGGCGGTGTTTGCGGCGGACAAGAGTGATAGCGTATCGTACAAAAACATCAGCGCCAGTATGACGGCGAGCCTGCCAGGTGGCTGGAGTGTAGAAAACATCAACTTGGACGATATGCCAGTTACTACAGCGCGAACGCAGTTGCTCGCGGCGATGAACCGCGGGACGGCGTTGGTGACCTACACTGGGCACAGCGCGCCGACGATGTGGAACTACAGCGGCTTGTTCACGACCACACAGTCAAACGCGTTGACGAACGCTGGGAAGCCGTTCGTGGCAGTGCAATGGGGATGTTGGAACAACTACTATGTGGACCCGGTGAACAACACGCTGGTACAAAGTCTCTTGGTGAACGGCGACCGGGGAGCGGTGGCCATGTTGGGAGCGGGGACGCTGGTGGACTCCGACTCAGAGGCATTGCTGGGGCAGTTGTTGACGCCAGGCCTGGCTACGCCGGGCATGACGATCGGGGATGCGTTGTTGCAGGCGAAGGCGGAGTTGGCGCAGTCGCATCCCGATCTGCTGGATGTCCTGCTGGGCTGGTCTCTTCTGGGCGATCCTGCTCTGGTGGTTCAGCCGTAATTTGGTACCTGTTATGGTGATTAGATCGGTTCCATACGCTACTTTATCAGGGTATGGAACCGAATGGAATTTATTGAAACTATTTTGAAAAGGATTATTGATTATGTTTACCCATGATACTGTTGGGCCATCTACGAGTGCACAAGAGAAACGACGCAAGTCGTATCAAAAGCCCAAACTGGAAGCATTGGGCGATCTTCGTTCGCTGACCTTGGGGGGCTCACCTGGAGGAACCACTGATTCGGGGCCCGCCAACTATTACCTTCCTGGTGAACCACATCTGCCACAGCCCGAACACTTCCCGCCTCCTCTGCCTGGGCAACTTCCCGAGCTATGATCTCTTCTTGTGTTCCCAGGGCAGCATTAATGTTGCGGTATGGGTAACTTGTGTAACATGAGTCAGTAAAGAGCAGGTGGTAATACGATCGCCTGCTCTTTTTTGATACGCGGATTGATGATATTGAGAGGCCTGCTTGAGCGGATTTGTTGTTGTCTTTGAACGCGCAAATGATCCCATTAAACCTGATCTGTTGTCGCGCGTCATGCAACGCTTACAGCATCGTGGACCGGATGGTAGTGATGTTCTGATGGCTGGTCACGTTGCCCTTGGTCATTGGCATTTCTGGACAACGCCTGAGGAAGTGGGGGAACGCCAGCCTTTGAATTTACAAGGCGCGCCGTTCACGATTGTTTTGGATGGCCGTCTCGATAACCGCCCGGAGTTGATCTCTGAACTCGGCGTTTTCCCATCGGAAGGCGCGCAACTTTCCGATGCTGCGCTGATTCTGCGCGCCTATGAGCGGTGGGGCGAACGCTGCCTGGAACATTTCATTGGTGAGTTTGCCTTTGCGATTTTGGATGAACGCTGTGGGGAAATCTTTTGCGCCCGCGATGCTCTTGGCGACCGTACCCTGTTCTATTCCGTTCGCGGGACGCGCGTCGTAATCGCCTCTGAAGCCTGGGCTGTGGCAGCCGCCGATGAGACTCCTGCAGACTTGAACGAAAATACCGTTTCGCATTTCTTCGCGATACGGGCTGTTCAGGATGGACAGACTTTTTTTAAGAATGTAACGGAATTACTCCCGGCTACTGGAATGTTATTTACCGCCTCCGGCCAGCGCAGTTGGCGGTACTGGAGACCCGACCCATCCATCCGTTTGCGCAGGCGCTCGGATGGGGAATACGCAGAGCAATTTCTTCATTTGCTCGAGCAGAGCGTTCGCTCCCATCTGCGTTCCACAAAGCCAGTTGGGATTTTAATGAGCGGCGGGCTCGATTCTGGATCCATCGCCTGCCTCGTAGCTCGCATGATCGCGCCGACTCCTCTTACAGAAATTTCTTATGTGTTCGACGATTTTACCGTTTGTGATGAACGATCTTACATTCAAACGCTTGTGGATCGTTGGGGACTTCGCCCGGTTCACATTCCTTGCGACGATGTCTGGCCATTCAAGGAGATGGAGCGCTGGCCGCACAACCCGAATTTTCCCGAGGCCAATTCCTACCGCCTGCTCAAAGAGCGCGTCTACCGGCGCGCCAGCGAGGAGGGGATACGCGTCCTCATGTCCGGCGCATTCGGGGACGAGTTGTATTGCGGCGAGGTAGACTGGCTGTTCGACCTGATTGTGGACGGGCGTTTGCGACATGCCGTGCAGGAACTGCGACGGCATATCTATTACACCGGTCTGCGCCGAACCTTCAATTCGGTCTACGTGCGGCGGGCGGCGCGGCGGCTGGTGAATCTCGTCCCTGGCGGGCGGCGTCTGAAACGCGCGGCCCGCCCTCCCGTCTGGATGCGAAGCGAGGCGGCGGACCGTCTTTATCAACGCGAGGATTGGCTGGATCCCGCCTTTGAACTCAAGTCTAATCTGTTGGGGATAGGCGCATCACAGGATGCGTCCCGCGAGAGTATCAATGCCAGCCGCCATGCGTTGGAGTTGCGCCATCCCTATCGCGACCGTCGTTTGGTAGAATATGTGCTTTCCCTGCCTGCGTATCAGTTGTACAATCTGGGTTATTTCAAGTACATCCTGCGGGTGGCGATGCAGGGCATTCTGCCGGGAACGGTTCTTTCCCGCCCGCAGTCAACGTCTTTATCGCCGCTTTTTATGCGCGGCGCGGAATTGGAAAACCAGGAATTGCAACGCGTCTTTCAGGATTCCAATGCGGCCTGGCGAGATTACGTACGAGCGGATTGGATGGAGCAGTATTTGGGCGAGGAGATGATGCCGAAGGGTGAAGGCACTTCGGCGGGGTTGGTGTGGTTGTGCGTTGCCTATGAACACTGGCTTCGAGGATTTTCTTAAGGGAATGGTATGTCCAGGTATAAATCGAACATTCCACTTCTGGAAAGATGCAATTTGCAAGCGGTTCTGGTATAGGAATCCGCTCATGGCATGGTAACACCGGGCATGTCCATTGGGCAGGCCCTGTGCGATGTCAAACTGGAATTGGCGCAGACCCATCCCGACCTGCTGGACGTCCTGCTGGGCTGGTCGCTGATGGGCGATCCCGCGCTGGTTGTTCAGCCATAATCTTTCTCGGGGAGAAGGCAACTTTCAAACCATTCCAGGTTTTTGACAGAATCATGCAGGGGGAGAATGGTCTATTGGCTCAGATGTAGAATCTGCGCAGCAAAGTGACAGTCACTTTCGCGAAGCACCCTGTAAGGGCCGAAGTGACTGTCACTTTGCGCGCTCATTACAGATGAGCCTTTTCAAATCCTCTTCCTCGTCTGCTTCCTTGCTTACGTTTTTGTTAGAGGGGAACATTCAACCTGGCAGTTTGCAAAACCGTATACTCCGCGGCCTGCAAACTGTACTAGAATGAAGTCGTAAAACAAATCGAAAAGGCAAACCCGGTGAAAACCGGGGACGCAAAGCCATGGATCTAACGCCACTCATGTGGTTATGATCGCCAGGCCGCCGAAATTCATAAAAGTGTATGTTTGTCGCTTTTTAACCCTTTGGCAGGCCTGGATTTAATCCCGGCCTGCCTTTTTTATTTCCCTATCCAAAGTCCTCTGTTGATACAGATGGATCGTCGCTCACCGCTCGTTGGTTGACATTTAGATCGTCACTCAGAATCCAAAGGAGTAAAAATGAAAAAATTTTCCAAATCTCAAGGGCAGATCGTGCGCATGATTTTCAGCCTCTTCATCACCCTCGTTATCGCCGTCATTCCCATCGGCGCGCAAGCCGCAAGAATAACGCCCTCCGGCGCCATCAACCTGAACGTGAGTCAGAGCGGACTGCACCGCCTCACCTACGAAATGCTGCGGGATGCCGGGCTGGACTGGGCGGGAGTCGCCCCGGCGAAAATCACCCTGACCAACCGCGGCAATGCCGTGCCGGTCTATGTCGAGGCGAAAGGCCGCTTCGGCCCGGGCGCGTATATCGAATTCTACGGCCAGGCGCTGGACACGATTTACACCGACACCAACGTCTACACCTTGCAGGCTGGCCAAACGACCGGCGCGCTTATCCCGGTGGTCAAAGCCGCTCCTTCCAGTCGCGTGATGCCGGTTGAATCATATACCGAAACGCTGGCGGTAAATAATCAGCGCGGGTATGCCAACTACGCGCCGGGTACAGACGCCTGGTACGACACTTCGATGCTGGCGTACAAGGCCAGCCAGGATTGGGATTTCACCTTCGATGTGGATGGATTGGCGGACGCTTCCGCCTCATCCGCGTTGGAACTGGTGGTTTGGGGCGTGACCGGCTGGCCGCAAGCCCCCGACCATCACCTGCTGGTGAGCGTGAACGGGGCGACGGTGGCCGACCAGACCTTCGACGGCTTGACGGAGCAGACGCTGAACATTCCCCTGCCGGGCGGGTTGTTGCGGGAAGGGGCGAACACCCTGCGGTTGACCCTGCCTGGGGACACCGACGTGAACTGGGACCTGGTCAACCTGGACAAATTCAGCGTCACCTACCAACGCGTCTTCCAGGCCGCGGATGGGCGGCTGACGTTTACAGCCGCAGGACAGGCGTTCGAAGTGACGAACCTGCCGAGTGGGGATGTGGTTGTCTATCGCGAGGAAAACAGCGAACTGAAACGCCTCGGGCAGGTGCAGGTGCAGGCCGCGCCGGACGGGAGTTTTACCGCGGCGTTTGCCGGGACGGAGCAGGCCTCCACCTACATGGTATCCGCTGCCAGCGCGCTGTACGCGCCCGGGCTGGAGTCGCCGCGTCCGTGGGTGGACTTGAACCGTCCGGCGCAATACCTGGTCATCGCGCATCCCGATTTCATCGCCGGGCTGGGAGCGCTGGTCCAGGCGCGCCAGGCGCAGGGACTGACCGTGAACGTGGTGGATGTGAATGACTTGTACGCGCAATACAGGTATGGTATCTTTGACCCGCAGGCCATTCAAGAGTATATTGCTTATGCCGCGCAAAACCTCGGCACGGAATATGTCCTGCTGGTGGGCGGTGACACCTACGACTACCGCAACTACCTGGGAGCGAACAGCGTCAGTTACATCCCGTCGCTGTACGTCTCGACCGGCCCGACGGTGAAATATGTGCCGTCCGACCCTGTGTATGCGGACGTGAACAACGATCGCATCCCGGACCTGGCAATCGGGCGTTTCCCGGTGCGGACAGCGGGCGAACTGGACCTGCTCGTGAACAAGACGCTGGCCTACGCCGCCAAGGACTATGGCAGGACGGCATCCTTTGTCAGTGACCGCAAGGATGGCGGCGCGAATTTTAAAAACATCATGAATGCCATGGCGGCAAAGATCCCCGCCAACTGGACCGTGGAAACCATCCACGTGGATGATTTGGGCGCGGCAGAGGCGCGGACGAGGTTGCTCGAATCCATGAACCGCGGCACGGCCCTGGTGACTTATATGGGTCATGCCGATTCAAAGGTGTGGACTTACAGCGGCCTGTTCGACACAGCGGACGCGGCGGCTTTGACGAATTATGGCCGCCCGTTTGTAGCGGTGCAATGGGGTTGCTGGACCATCTACGATCTAGATCCGTCCAACGCTTCCCTGGCGCATAGTCTCCTGTTCTCGGGAGACCAGGGGGCCGTTGCGGTGTTGGGCGCCACGACGCTGACGGGCGTGGGCACCCAGGCCTATCTGGGACAATTGCTGACGCCGCGCCTGGCGACGCCGGGCATGTCCATCGGGCAGGCCGTGCGGGATGCCAAGTTGGAATTTGCGCAGTTCCATCCGGGTTTGTCGGATGTCCTGCTGGGCTGGTCGCTGCTGGGCGACCCCGCGCTGGTGATCGAGCCGTGATCCTTTTTCAGGAGTGTACACATCCCAATCATGCCAATCTATCGCATCGCCGGGCAGGAAATTTATTTTTCCTGCCCGGTTCCTGACTTGGAGTCTTACGAAATTGCAGGCGCGGAGCAGGAGGTCGCCGCGTTGCCCGTTGATGGAATCCCAACGCTGATTTCCCGGATGACGGGCTGGGTGGGCGGCGAAATGCGCCGGGTGGAGACTTGGGCTGTTTCGCGCGGAAGCCTCCTCAAGGTCGAGGGCGGATGCGATTGCTATATCTCGTCTGGCGGGGATGCCATTGTCCGCGCAAATGAAACGAGGGAAGTGACCGCGTTCGACCGCGAAATCCTGCTCGGCCCGGCTCTCGTGCTGGCGCTGGCTTTACGCGGCGTCTGGTGCCTGCACGCCAGCGCGGCCGTTTTTGACAGGCACACTTTTGTATTTCTGGGCGAGTCGGGACAGGGGAAATCCACCCTCGCGGCTTACCTGGTCGCCTCCGGCGGCCGGCGCTGGCGTCTGGTTGCGGACGATATCCTGCCGGTGACGATAGGTCCAACCGGAATGGTTGCGTGGCCGCATTTTCCGCAGCGAAAACTATCCATGCAGGCGCAACCCGCAACCCGCCTGCCGGAGCGGTTGCCCGTGGATCGAATTTGTGTTTTATCGCCCGTTGACAAATCTGCCCTGCCCGACTTGTTGTTGCTTCCCTCACGCCAGGCCGCCCAAACGCTGGTGAGCCACACCGCCGGGGCGCGCCTGTTTGACCCGTCCCTGCTTGCCGCACACCTGGCCTTTTGCGCCGAGGTGGCCAGGCAGATCCTCGTTTACAAATTGGCGTATCCGCATAACCGGGATACGCTTTCCAAAGTGAAGTTGATGCTGGAAATTACATGTTGACACTGGCTGCCGCCCTGCATATTCCCGAAAACGTTTTATTTACCACGGTGGATGGTGACGCGGTGTTGCTCAACACGCGTTCCAATCAATATTTCGCGCTGGATGAGGTGGGCGCGCGCGTGTGGAATCTGTTGACCGAGGGGAAGTCTCTGCGCGCGGCGTATGAAATTCTTTTGGATGAATATGAGGTGGATCCCGTTCCACTGGAACGCGACCTGTTGGAATTGGTGGGTCATCTGACGGAGAACGGCCTTGTGGAATCGGTTTCTGCATAAGTTGCGCCTCGCACGCGGGCTTTCCCTTTCGGACTGGCTAGCCTTGCTGGAGGCCTGGTGGGCATTGGCTGTTTTCCATCTGGCTTTGCGCGGCATGAGTTACGAGCGCCTGGAGCAATCCGCTCGTTCTGGATTGACAGTGACGAGTGAACCGTTGTCGGTTGCGCGGCGCCTGCATCGTTTGGTGGGTTGGGCATCGCGCCTCCATCTGTTACCAATGACCTGTCTTGCGCAGTCTCTCGCTCTGCGCTGGATGTTGAATCGGCGCGGGATTTCGTCTCAGTTGAGGATTGGCGCGGCTAAAGTCTCGGGGACTTTCCACGCCCATGCCTGGCTGGAGATGGACGGGGAGAAAATCGGTGAATCAAAAGATGCGAACGGGATTTTCCAGGTACTAGCCGGGCGATTTGTGCCGTGAGATTGATCCTTCCTGGAAAAAGTGGAGTGCAACGTCTCTGACGTTGCCGCCATCGGCGTGACCAACCAGCGCGAGACGACGGTGGTGTGGGACAAGTCCACGGGAAAGCCCATCTACAACGCCATCGTCTGGCAGGACACGCGCACGGATGAGATCTGCAACGAACTTGCGAAAGGCGGCAGACAGGATCGCCTGCGCGCCAAGCGTCCGTGCCTGTGAAAAAATGGGATTTTGGAGGAAAGTTTTATGAAGGTGACGGATATGCTGGGCGAAGAAGCTTTGGCGGTGAGAGGGGTGTAGGGAGGTAGTAGGGGAAGATTTTAAGCCCATCAATTTCTTTATTATCTTTTGATGCGAGAGTATACTGTCCAGACAATATAGTGTCTGTTCCAAAATTGGAACAATCACCTAGCCACTCTTCGTGTTCGGAAAGTGTATAATAGAGTTACACAGGGGATTTATCATGAACACGTCATTTGAAGGATTCAAACTTTACGCAAAGTCTTCTTGAAGATTTCGCTAGATTAATTGCTCTATCTAAATGAATACAATTACTTTGAATCATCAGATTAAGGAGTGGACTCTATGAAAGGCATAAAAAAGTCTGTCCTTTTGGTCACCTTAGTAGTGACGGTGATTCTACTGCTTCTGGTTGCGATTCCTAGTCAGGCTGCCGCAAATTCTCCTTTTCAAACATCCTTTATCAATGTGGGTCAGGGGGATTCTGCCCTGGTCAGTGATGAATCCGGTTTTGATATTCTCATTGATGGTGGGCGACAATCTGCTGGGCCAACTGTGGTCGCTTATCTTCATGAACAAGGAATTGATGATATTGATGTAATGATAGCCAGCCATGCCGATAGCGACCATATCGGCGGTTTAATCACAGTCCTCCAGTCCGACATCCCCATCGAAAAGGTTGTATATAACGGCTATCCTGGTAGCACTGATACCTGGAGTGTTTTCGCTGCCGCTGTCGCTGCTCGTGGTCTATCTCTCGATTCTCTCCAGTATCCACAAGAACTTGTCTGGGGAAGTTCGACCGTTTATATCCTCAACCCTCCTGCTGGCTTGTTGAATCCTGAGTCGAATAGCGTAACGATCGTAATGCGTTTAGTGCATGGTCAAACAGAATTACTCTTCACTGGTGATATCGAATCCAGTACCGAATTGTCCATACTGGCACGTAAAACGCCTGTTAGCGCTGATATCCTGAAAGTTGCTCATCATGGTAGTAAATACAGTTCCAGTGATGTTTTTCTTGCCGCCGTTCATCCAGAAGAAGCTGTCATCTCCGTTGGGATTAACTCCTATGGACACCCGGCGCCAGAAACTATCAACCGTCTTCTTGCTGCTGGAGCTCGCATTTGGCGTACCGATGAAAGTGGAACGATTGTGTTCTATGAAGCTCCTAATATAACCTACGTCATTTATCTGCCACTCGTTATTCGTTCTCAGCCTACACCTACTTCTACACAGACTCCCACCTCAATTCCGTTTACCGCAACGCCTGTTATCATCCCGACTGCAACTGCCACCCAGGGACCCGCCGTTACTGGAAATGTCTCAATTATCGCTATCTTTGCCGATGGTGCTGGCAGCTCCGAACCGAACGAGTATGTTGAAATCCGCAACGATGATACTCGTCCTATCCAACTTCAAAACTGGACTCTTCGCGATATTGCCAATCATGTTTACACATTTCCCTCTTTTGTTATGCAACCCTTGCAGGTTTGTCGTGTCTATACCAACCAGAATCATCCTGAATACTGCAGTTTTAACTATGGCAGTGGTTCTGCCATCTGGAATAACACTGGAGATACCGCCTATTTGCGCGATACTGTTGGCACTCTGATTGATACATATTCGTATTAGTAGCAGAGAGGATGTTTCATGGATGATTTACTTCAACAGGGTATAACAGCGTATAAAGCAGGGAAACGGGACGAAGCGCGAAAACTTTTTATAACTGCTGTTAAGCAAAACCCAGATAACAAACGCGCTTGGGGAGGGATGTATGAGGTTTCAGGTGATGACAAAGAGCGCGTTTATTGCCTGAAACAAATGTTACGGATTAATCCAAAAAATGGAAAAGCAAAACAGTTACTTAATCAATTGCTTGCGCCGTCATTTACTTCAAATTCATCCTCGCGCCGCAAACCCAATATGGAACTCATCGCTGTTGTTTCCACTTTTTTATGCGTGATTTCTTGCGCGTGCATTCTCATCATCTCCATTATCGGAAGTGGCGACATCCTTTCAATCATCATCCCCCCCAATTCCAATACACCCATCCCCGTTCCCACTATCATTGCACTCACCTATTCTGCTGCGCTCACTCAAACGGCTATGGTATCCAGCCCTGTGCCATTAGATACTTCAACATTTGCTCCATCTATAGAAAATATTCCAACAGCCACCTTATATATTTATTCAACCAATACCCCGTTTATTATCGTTCAGCCTACATATATTCAACCTACTTTGATAGTCGTACCGCCAACATCGGGAGGGGGGTGCTGTAAACATTGCTCTGCGGGTAAACCTTGTGGCGATAGTTGTATTTCGAAAAACTATACTTGTCACAAGCCTCCTGGTTGTGCCTGTTACTAAACGCACAAGGATCGCAAACAAAAAAAAGACTAAAAGTCACTACTCACCATTTCCAAAGGGAGCGTTTTTATGAACGATTTACTACAACAAGGCATAACAGCGTATAAAGCAGGGAAACGAGATGAAGCGCGAAAAATTTTTATAACTGTTGTTAAGCAAAACCCAGAAAACGAACATGCTTGGGGTTGGATGTATAACGTTTCAAACAATGACAATGAGCGTATTTATTGCCTGAAACAAATGTTACGCATTAATCCAAAGAACGAAAAAGCAAACCAATTACTCAATCAATTGCTCGCGCCGCCATTGGCTTCAACCCCCTTACCACCTGTACCAGCGCCACCCTCACCAAAACCAATTATTTCTTCTGGCAATACGACAAAAAAGAGTAATAAATTTAATTGGACTGTTATTGCATTCGTTGTATCTCTTATTGTAGTTTGTTGTGTTGCTGTAGTAGCAATTTCTTATTTACCTAGTTTAATATCAACAAATGAAGCGCCAGCACCTATTGAAAAAATAATTGAAATGACATTTTCTGCGGCTGGTACACAAAC
The DNA here is from genome assembly GCA_964371065.1 of uncultured Anaerolineaceae bacterium. Lineage (GTDB taxonomy): Bacteria > Chloroflexota > Anaerolineae > Anaerolineales > Villigracilaceae > Denitrolinea. Next base: position 14,807 of record CAYJLS010000063.1, read on the forward strand.
GGCAGTGTCATATAGCCCGACACCCTTGTTTGTGCCAACAATTACTCCAACCGCCACATTCATATTTGCTTCGACCACAGAGGTAAACCCAATATCAATATTTACGCCTGTACAATTGCCAGGAAACTTATTGCAGTTTACCTTTATCAATGTAGGTCAAGGAGATGCCACCCTCATTCAGACACCAGATGGTAAAACTATGCTCATTGATGGCGGAGAAGCGGACACCGGGATAGTTTCTCAACTTCAAAGCCTCGGTGTCCAGCGCATTGACCTGATGTTCGCTACTCATCCGCACTCGGATCACATTGGCGGTTTGGTACAGGTGTTGCAAACTTTTCCAGTTGGGAAGGTAATCACCAGTGGCCAGCCGCATACAACTTCGGTCTATGAGCATTTTCTCGATGGAATTGCAGCGGCACAAGCAGAATATGTTGAAGTCAAACGGGGTGATGTAATCTCGCTGGGCGGCATTGACTTTCGAGTTCTCAACCCGGCAAATAATAACAATCCTGATCTCAACGAAAACTCTGTAGTTTTACAGTTTACGTATGGCCAGACCACTTTTTTAATGATGGGAGACAGCGGCACAGACACAGAAGCCGCCTTGTTGTCTGCTGGTCTGCCATTGAAAGCAGATATTCTGAAAGTAGGACACCATGGCTCAACTTCTGGCTCAACACCGGCATTTCTAAATGTGGTCCAACCGAAAATAGCGTTGTATTCTGCCGGTATCAATAACCCGTACGGTCATCCAGCTCCGCAGACAATCGCTGCTCTCAAAGCGGTTGGCGCAACGGTTTATGGGACAGATCAAAATGGGACGATTATCATTACTGCCGACCTGAATGGATATAAGATCAATACCGCTAATGTTGTGGCCGATGCAACGCCTATTTTAATTCCGACTAAAACGCCAACGCTTCAAGTCTTTGGCGGGCTTGAGATTGTATCTGTTACCAGTCCAGTATCAAAAGGATCATATGCTATCCTGACTGCGAGGACATCTCCGGGTGCAAGTTGTAACATCACGGTATACTATAAGTCTGGCCCAAGTAGCGCCGCAGGACTTGACCCCAAAATGGCAGATGCCAACGGTATGGTTTCGTGGACATGGAAAGTAGGAACTAGAACCACATCCGGCACATGGAGAATTGTGGTAATTTGTAATGGCGTTACAAAAGAAACAACATTTATGGTGCAATGATGAAAGCTGTGATTGATCGATTCGAAGGTAAGTTTGCTGTACTCATTGTGGGAGAAGATGAGCAGCACATCAATGTTCTCAGAAAACTATTGCCTAAGCATTCCAGAGAAGGGAGCTGGCTTCAGGTAGAAATTCAAAGCGGTGAAGTTATCAGCGCAGTAATAGATGAAGAAGAAACTGCAAATGCTAAACAAAGAATCGCCGAAAAATTGGCACGGTTGCGTCGAGGAGATCATCTTAAAAACTAACTACTTTGATAATGTCACATTCGCCCCGCTAAATTGGGTTTAGAACGCTCAGGCAGTGTCCCGTTTCGATAGGGAGTCCAAGCCTGTGCTGAGCTTGTCGAAGCATCACGTCCCACTGCCACTACCCTTCCAGGGTGCTACGCGACGCAAACCGTAAGGCAACTCGTACTCATGTTATAATTTCTTCACCTCAGGGAATTGAAGCCAAACAGCCCCCTGACAATCAACCCTTTTCTTTTTTTAGGAGGTTACCATGACTGTCAAGTACAATGTTATCCAACGCGGGAATCCTGGCAATCTGCAAGCGCCCAAGAAGTTCTACCCATCCATCGAGTCCAGCGGACGTAAGACTTTGCGCCAACTGGCAGGGCAAATTTCGCAGATTTCCACTGTTTCCAGCACGGACACGATGGCTGTGCTGGAAGCCCTGCTGACCGTCATCCCGCAGGAATTGGTGTCGGGCAACATCGTAGAATTGGGCGATTTCGGCAATTTCTGGCTGAAAGCCAATTCCGAGGGCGCAGACACCGCCGAAGCGGTGCGCGCCACACAGATCACCACCCTCCTGCCGCGTTTCAATGCGGGCAAGGAATTCAAGAAGGTGCTGGATACGATTGAGTACGAGAAGGCGTAATTTTCAAACTTCGGAAGTCGCTCAGGCTTCCGAAGTTTGCTTTTAAACCTTCCTTGGAAGGTTTTGAATCCTTCCTTGACTCGTTTGGAATCCTTCCTTGGAAGGTTTTGGCACATTTAGCGGGGAATTTTATCGTTCCTTTGCTATAATAGCCTCATTCTGTTTTGGGAGACTCTCAAATTTCCACGGAGTGCTGATTTTTCACGGAGGATACCATGTCCACTTATTTGGAACGCGCAATCAAAGACGGTCACGCCAAACGGACAGGCGAAGGCAAGACAGAGAAAATTGTTTATCTGGCGGTCAATCACACGGAAAGATATAACGACCCCGAAGAAAAGGTGCGCGCCGAGTTTTGGGCGGAATTAATTTATCGTTATACCTATGACCCCGATTGCATCGGCGTGGAAATTGTCGTGCCTGACCGCAAACCCTCTGACAGCGCCGATCTGGTTGTCTTCAAGGATAATACGCGCAAACAACCTTACGCGGTGATCGAGTGCAAGAAAGACGGTATTACGGATGCCGAGTTCAACCAGGCCGTTGAACAAACCTGCGGAAATGGAACGTGGGCAAAGTTCCGCGTAAGTTATGTAATGGTCGTGGCAGGCAATACCCGCCGCGCCTTCGACTTCACGGGCAGATACGATATTCTTGAACGCGAGCAAAATATCATCGCAGATATTCCTTTGCGCTATGGCAAACCCGAAGAGTTCAAGTATTTCAAAAATGGGCAACTTGACATCAAGGCCGTCAGCAAGGAGGAATTGATTTCGGCCATCAAGAAATGTCATCAAACCCTGTGGGAAGGCGGCAAGCGCACGCCGCCCGAAGCCTTCGGCGAATTATCCAAAATCATCTTCGTCAAGATCAGCGACGAGAAAAATACCAAGCGCGGCGAGCCGTATCAATTCCAGATCAAGACACACGAAAAGAGCGAGAAGCTTTCGGCGCGCATCAAGGGTCTGTATGAAACCCAACGTCTGCGCGAGCCGAATGTTTTTACAGACACCATCAAAGTGGACGACCCTGTTTTGCGGACAGTCGTTTCCCATCTTGAAGGTATCAACTTGAATAAAACCGATTTGGATACAAAGGGTGTAGCCTTTGAGCAATTCATGGATGGTTTCTTCAAAGGCGACTTTGGACAATACTTTACGCCGCGCGAAGTGATTGCCTTTGCAGTGGAGATGATGCAACCCACGCATGACGATCTCGTGCTTGACCCCGCTTGCGGTTCGGGCGGATTTTTGCTTTACGCGCTGGACGCTGTGCGACGCGAAGCGGAAGACTACGGCGATGAAGGCAGCCGCGAACGCTACGACCATTGGCACGATTTCGCCCAGAAGCGTTTGTTCGGTATCGAGTTGAACGATTCGATTGCACGCGTTGCCAAGATGAACATGATCGTCCATGACGACGGGCATACCAACGTCATCAGTCTGGATTCTTTGCAGGATATTGAAAACATCACGACGGAAAACAAAGGCTTTGCTCACAATCATTTTGACTTGATCCTCACCAACCCGCCGTTTGGCGCGGTGGTGAAGAAGACCGAGAAACCCTATCTCGATAAATTCGACTTAGATTACGACTGGAAAGATGGCGGGCGTTCAGGCAAGCCGAAGGCGACTGTCAAAACCGAAATTTTGTTTTTGGAACGTTGCTGGCAATTCCTGAAACCAGGCGGGCGCATGGCAATCGTTTTGCCTGATGGTATTCTCACCAATTCATCCTTGCAACAAGTGCGTGATTGGATGCTGGAGCATTATCGTTTGCTGGCGGTGATGAGCCTGCCGCAATTGGCCTTTGCCCATTACGGCGCGGGCGTGAAGGCCAGCCTTGTATTTCTGCAAAAGAGAGAAGCAGGCGAAACGTCAAACGATAACGAAGCCATCTTCATGGCAATCGCCGAGAATATTGGTTATGATGCGACAGGCCGCAAGACTTTCAAGTTAATCAAGAAAACAGAAAACGAAGTTTCCAAAGTTGAAGTGATGCGTTGTGATTTGTTCGACATGGAATTTGACTTCAAGCGCGACCCTTTGAATCCCGACGGCTGGGTTGAGTTACATCGTAAGGTTTTACCTGAAACGGGTTTAGTGGCAGAGTACAGAAAATTTTTGGAGAATCCAGAGCCTTTTTTCGCCTAAGCCCCGCGTACAACGCGTCAAACTGTTTCGCAGTGCGGCGGGGCGATATAACAAGAAGCCTTCATTCAGACTATTACCATCCTGAACGAAGACTGGCAATAAAGGCAATTCAATCAAAGTGGAAAAATCGGTCTTCCTCATTTGACAAAACACTTAATTTTGATGAGCGGCTTGCTCAATATCAACCAGAACTTTTCTACGTTGGGTTAGCGAACATTGAAAGCGAAACTGGTATGTTCGTTGAAACAGGCGAACAAAAGCCAGAAGGAACATGCCGTTTATTCGAGCAAGGCAATATATTGTATGGAAAACTGCGTCCTTATTTGAATAAGGTTTACATTGTCCCAAAAGATGGACAATGCTCAACTGAATTTTATGCGTTAAGCGCGAAAGAACCAGAGAAATTAGACCATTCTTTTCTTTCTGCTTTCTTAATGAGTAAGCCGTTTCTGTCTCAAACAATTCACATGATGACAGGAAACACTCACCCAAGAATTCAGCGAGAAGATTTTGAAGAAATTCTTATTCCCCTCCCGCCGCTGGACATTCAGCGCGCCCTCGTCGCAGAGATGGAATCTGCCCGCGCCACGCGGCAGGCGAAGTTAAGTCAAGCTGATGAGTTGCTCAAAGGTATGGATGGTTTTGTTTTGGAACAGTTAGGTTTGAAGTTACCAAAGGAAGAAAAGCGGGCAACATTTGCGATTAGATTTGACGCTGTTCAAGATGGGCGTGTTGACCCACATTTTCATCATCCAACATTCAGCAAGTTGCTTGACATTATTCAAACAGCCCCGTACAAAGAACTTGGGCAACTTGTAAAGTTTTCAAATGAAATCTGGTCGCCTGAGCAGGAAACCGCTGAAACATTCAGATATATTGAAATTAGTGGTGTGGATATTCAAACAGGAAATGTAACTGCTGTTGAAACACTTGTAAGTGAAGCCCCAAGCCGCGCACGAATGCTGGTGAAAGGTGGCGATATTCTTGTTAGTCTTACACGCCCTCATCGCGGAGCAATCGCGCAAGCGGACGAATCATTTGATGGCTGTGTTGCTTCTACAGGCTTTTCAGTTGTTCGAGAAATTTCTGATAAGCGAATCCCTAAAGATTATCTGTGGTGTATCTTGCGAAACCAAATTTGTTTACGACAAATGTTGCAAAGAAGCAGTGGGGGAAATTATCCAGCCATTACTGAACCAGAACTAAAACATATCCTGATTCCAATTCCATCAAAAAAGACACAAGAAGCAATTGCTTCGGAGTTGTCCCGCCGCCGCGCCGAAGCCCGTGGCCTAAGCGAATCTGCTGAGAGCGAATGGCAGGAAGCAAAAGCAAAATTTGAAAAGGCGCTGTCGGAAGGATAAGAAAAGCCCCTGAAGTCGGCGTACTTCAGGGGCTTGTTGCTCAACCGATTCGCGAGTAGCGGTAACGGTCTTTGATGTTCGCATGGAAGTATGTACCATGCGAAGATGCGCTCATTAGCGCTTGATAGACGCTGGCGGGGACATTGAAGTATTGATAAACTCCACCGCTGTTAAACTCGATTTCCAGAACCGAATTAACAGGGTCGTACCCCACCGAGCGTAGGTCACTGGATTGAACATGTTGCTTGATCATTTTTCCTTCTAATGCTCTTTGTCAGTCGGCGGGTTCGGGTCATTCCCATAACTGTCATGGCTCTGGATAGTGCCATCCTTGCGTTGGGTAATCACGTTCACTCCGCTGTTCTTACCGATTTGGTGGCCGATTTTGTCAGCCTCCTGCTTTGTGGGAGTCACAACAATACTTCGTTGTGCCTTTTCCCGCTTGACGGCCCAGCCGCCTTTATGCGGGACAATCCAAACATTACTTTTCTTTGTCATAAGATGACATCTCCTTGTGCGCCAATAGGGTGATGGAACATTTGTCACAGCCATATATGGGGGAGGCGCACAAAAACCGTCCGTATATGCTGGTTTTTGGACTCTACCACATCTTGGCAAGGGAGTCGATTCTTAGAACAGATGTCTATATATGAGTTTTGTTAGAGTTTTGGCGCTCGCTCACACCGCGAAATTACAATTCCTTCTCCTGCTCTTTCCCAGCAAGAAACACCTTTACGATGCCCACGCCTGGCTGGAAATGGACGGGGAGAAAATCGGCGAATCGGAAGATGTGAACGGGATTTTCCGGGCGCTGGCCGGGCATACTTTACCGTGAAATACTTCGTGATATATAATACCCACGGTCACACACCTGCCCTGGCGGGCGGTGCCAGGGAATTGCGCTTTCCGCCTTCTAAAAAAGCGCAATTTGTGACTGAGTGCGGTATAATTTTTGAAACGAGCAAGCAAACCGCCATCTCACCCTGGAGGCCATGAATGCAAACCGTAATCAAAGAATTCAAACACTGCAACGTCATCGAGATCCAAGGCCGCGTGGATAGTTCCACCGCCCCGCAACTCACCAAGACCTTGAACAAAGTCACCGGCGATGGACATTTCAAACTTGTGTTGGACATGTCCGGGTTGGAATACATGTCCAGCGCCGGGTTCCGTGCCTTGCTGGTTGCGCAGCGCAATTGCAAACGCTACAACCGCGGCGAGGTGGTGCTGGCCTGCGTGCCGGAGCGTACCCGCGATGCATTGGAACTGGCTGGCTTCACGGAATTATTCAAAACCTACGATGACACCCTGGCCGCAGTCGGCAGTTTCTAACAATTACGCTCAACCACAGAGCCGCCTCCACCACGGGTTTGTTGGTTGACAAACGCCGACGCGGGCCCCTGGTCGAAAGTCGAAAGTCGAATGTCCGACGTGACCTTTGACTTTCGACTTTTGACATTTCCTGTAACTGCCCAGCCTCCGTCATTGCGAGCGTTTTTCCCTGCACCGAACGCAGGACGGTGTGCGAAGCAATCCCCTGACTATCAGCAAATATCACTGGCAGGACTGAGATTGCTTCGTCGGGAAGAGCGCCCTCCTCGCAATGACGGTTGAGCAGTTACCATTTCCTTTGATCATGCTTAAATCTAAATTTTCCGCTGATTTTGCGAACCTGGC
>CAYJLS010000064.1:0-21662 GCA_964371065.1 uncultured Anaerolineaceae bacterium
AAGATTATCTCCACTTCGTCAAACTTGTCGGTTTGAGGCGAAGCTTCGTTAGACAGTTACCCCAAATCCGCCAATTGACGTATTGTTGCATGAGCAGTTTGACCTATTATTGTCGATCGTTACAATCCCCAAAAATAGTGATACGCAAAATAGCCTATCGGATGAATGCGCCTTTTAGCGCTTGTGAAAACAGACACAGAATTTGATAATTACGATAATGAAGCGCTTCCTTCCTGTTGGCTTGATTGTGGTGGGGATTCTGTTGATCGTTGGCGCACTGGCCCGGTTCTATTTTGGCAGTCTGATTAGCCAGCCAGCAGAGGTGTCTTTGCCTGATTCAATTGCTGGCCTCCGAATCACAAACTATACGACTGGCGCTCAAGCCGTGGCTGAGTTTGAGAATCTACACGGCAAACAATTCCCGGTCACTTCAGGCTCAATCGGTGTCTATGGCAATAATGAGATTACTTTGTGGGTGGCAGGCGCGCCATCGGGGGCCATTGCGTTGGAACTGACGAACGCCATGCGAGAGAAGATCGCCAGCGGAAATTCCCCTTTTACGCCCCTCGAGCAATTAAATCAAGGAAATCGCACGATCCATGTTTTGGAAGGCATGGGGCAAAAGCACTATTATTTCCAATCCCAAAACCTGGTCATTTGGCTGGCCGTTGATCCGGTCCTTGCCGGCCAGGCACTTCAACAAATCCTGGAGGTTTATCCATGAAAAAGTCACACATGTTCATTATGCTTCTCTGCTGCCTGATCCCTGTGGTTGGGCTGGCGGCAGTCTATTTCTTCAAAGTGCCGCTAAACAATGTTCTATTGTATGGCATGATTTTGCTCTGTCCGCTTTCACATATCCTGATGATGAAATTCATGGGGCATGACCATTCCCCAACGGAGCATGATTCCCAACACCAACATCATTCAGGTCCCGTTATTGCTCCCCCGCAAGAGAAACAACCATGACCCAATTACCGCTAAACGAACAGGAAGTGCAATCGTCGCCGATTGCCGGCCGCAAAGGGATTGGGATCATCCTCACTTTTGCAGTCATCCTGACGCTTCTTGGCCTACTGGCATGGGGATTGAAAAAGGCGCAGGCCGGTCCGCTGGAAAAGGGAATGGCGCCCGATTTCACCATCACAGGTTTCGATGGCCGAACTGCGACCTTGAGTGAATTGCGTGGCCAGGTCGTGATCGTGAACTTTTGGGCGTCGTGGTGTCCGCCCTGCCGCGAAGAGGCCGCGTATCTCGAAGCGACCTGGCGCAAGTATGATGGCAAGGGCGTAATCTTCATTGGCGTGGATTGGGCGGACACGAAGAAAGAGGCGCTTGCTTACATCAAAGAGTTTGACATCACTTATCTCAACGGTCCGGATCTTGGAGGGCGCACTGCACTAGCCTACAACATCAAGGGAGTCCCGGAAACATTTTACATCGCCAAGAATGGCGAACTGCGCGGCGTCCACATTGGCCCGCTCAAATATCCCATCCTTGACGAAAAAATCGAAGAACTTCTGGCAGAACAATACCCCTAAATAATTGGAGCATTCCATGATCGCTGATATTGGATTGATCGCCCTCGCGATTGCTTTTGGCTTTACAGTTTATGCCACTTTCGCCTCGGCTTATGGCGGCTGGCGCGGACGACCAGCCTGGGTGGAAAGCGCCCGCAACGCGACCTTGATCGCTTTTCCATTTCTCACGGTTTCGGTCATCGCAGTGGTGTACTCGCTTTACGTGCTCGATTTCTCCCTGGCTTACGTTTATGATGTTTCCAGTGCGGCGATGTCGCCTTTCCTGCGCGTCACGGCCCTGTGGGGCGGCCAGGAGGGTTCGATCCTCTTCTGGGCCTGGCTGATGGCCGGCTTCGTTGCGACTGTTCTGCTACGCAAGTGGGAGCGCGACCGTGAGTTGATGCCTTACTTCATCGCCACGGCCATGCTGACCACGGCCTTTTTCGTCGGGGTCGTCCTTTTCATCACCAATCCCTTTGAACACCTGTGGTACCAGTCTGGCGCAACCGAACTGACCAAAGCCATTTTCCAACCGGCCAACGCAATGCCGTATTTTCCAGAAGATGGCGGCGGCCTGAATCCGCTCCTGCGTCATTTCGGCATGATCGGCCACCCGCCGACCACCTATCTAGGCTTCACCGGCTTTGTAATCCCCTTTTCGTTTGCCATCGCGGCGCTTATCACCGGTAAATCGCGTGGCGACGAATGGATCCGCACTACCCGCCGCTGGACGCTGGTGGCCTGGATTTTCCTTTCCATCGGATTGATCCTGGGCGGGCGTTGGGCTTACGATGTATTGGGCTGGGGAGGCTTCTGGGGTTGGGATCCGGTCGAGAACGCCATGCTTATGCCGTGGCTGACCGGCACCGCCTTCTTGCATTCGGTGATGATGACCGAGAAGCGCGGCATGATGAAAAAGTGGAACATGGTTCTCATCATCCTCACGTATTCGCTTGCGCTGTTTGGCACGTTCATCACCCGCACCGGCGTGATCAGTTCCGTCCATGCCTTTTCCAAGTCCGCACTTGGGCCGGCCTTCTTTGCCTTTATCGGCCTCACCTTCATTGGCTCAGTGTCCATCCTTTACCGGCGCTGGGACACGCTCAAATCCGAGCATACACTGGAGAGTTTCATCTCGCGGGAATCAGCCTTCGTTCTGCAGAACATGCTTTTTCTGGCGATCACTTTCGCCGTATTCTGGGGCACGATCTTTCCATTGATCAGCGAATTGGTGACAGGCATCAAGATCACCGTCGGGCCGCCGTATTTCCAAAAGGCCACTGGTCCGCTTTTCTCTGTGCTGGTATTGCTGATGGGCCTCACCCCGCTCTTAGCCTGGCGAAAACAAGCCATGCGCGTGCTCGGAAAAGCCATCTGGATTCCCTTCCTGGCTTCGCTGGGGATCACGGGAATCTGGGGATATGCGCACCGCATGCATCCCGCTTCCATCCTCGGACTTTGGCTGGCCACGTTTGCCCTGAGTTTGATCCTGGCTGAATTCTGGAAAGGTGTCCAGGCGCGGCGGGCAACGCGCGGGGAGCATCCTTTTACCGCGCTGTTCCATCTGATCGGACGGAACCACCGCCGCTATGGCGGGTACATCATCCACCTCAGTGTGGTGTTGATCGCGCTGGGCTTTATCGGCGACGCCAACTTCAAGCTGGAAACCCAGGGAACAGTGTCTTCAGGAGAATCTCTCACCATCGGCGACTACCAGTTACGGTTTGATCAATTACGCGGCTACCCCGGCTCGGACGGACGGGATATCGTCGAAGCGGTGACCACCCTCAGTCGGAATGGGGAAGCGATCCGCGCTCTCAATCCGCGCCGCGACTATTTCGTCGTGCAGGAGCAGCCGGTTACCGTGCCAGGCGTCTACTCCACGCTGGGAAAAGATGTGTACGTGCTGCTTGTTGGCTGGGACGATGGCGGGCAGTCTGCCACCTTCAAGATCTACGTGAACTCGCTTATTAACTGGGTCTGGATTGGCGGGCTGCTGATGATCGTTGGGACGATCATCGCCGCCTGGAGCAACCCCGGTCAGCGGGAAGCGACCTACATCCTCAAGCCCGCAACGCTAACTTCCCACCCTCTTCTTCAGGAGAGTTGACATGCGAAACATGAAACAAAAACTCTTTCTGGTCTTACTTACGATCGTTTCCAGCTTTTTTGCGGTCAGAGTTGTCTTTGCCCAGGGTGGCACACCCGGTTTTCCAACGGATGATGATGTCAATCGTATTGCCAAGAAATTGTACTGCCCGGTCTGCCCCAACACGCCCTTGGATGTCTGTGAAACCAAAGCCTGCGAAGATTGGCGCGCGCAAATCCGCGACCAGCTCTCTGATGGTTGGAGCGAGCAACAGGTCATAGATTATTTTGTCGCGCAATACGGCGAACGCGTGCTGGCCGAGCCACAGCGCAAAGGGTTTACGTCGCTGGTTTGGTTCCTGCCACTGACCGCCGTTTTGATCGGGGCCGGTGTTGTCTACGAGATTTTGAAGAATTGGCAGAAACAAAAAACGGCCGCAACGGTTGTATCCCCGGCTCCCGAAATCTCCAAAGAGTTACTCGAAAAAATCGAACGTGAGATACGGGAACTGGATTAATCCTGGAGCACAAAACATGAATATTGCTGCGATCCTGGTCGGGTTGGGAATGCTTGGCGTTTCGATCCCATTCGTCATTGGGCCCTTCCAACAGAAACCCATAAAAAGCGTGAAGAAGCCGAAGACGCCTGCTCAAAATGAGGAGAGCCGCCTCGCCGCTTTGTCTGCGTTACGAGACCTGGATTTCGATCATAAGATCGGTAAAGTAATTGATGAAGATTATATTCCTGCAAGGGCGCAACTGTTGGCGGAGGCGGCTCAATTTATTCGGCAACAAGAGGCAGAGCAGGATAAGATCGAGGCGCTGATTCAAGCGCGTCGTGCTTCAAAGGAAGTGAACTGCGAACAATGCGGCACAACTATGGAAGCCGGCCAGCGCTTTTGCTCAAAATGTGGCGCACCGGTCAATCGCTCCATCTGCCCTTCCTGCGGAAAAAAAGTCCGGGCTGGCGATCTCTTTTGTCGGTCGTGCGGGAGCCGGATCGAGGTCCAGGTGGAGGCGGTTGGCCAATTATGAAACGGAGCGCATTTTATTTGCTGACCGGCTTGTTGGTTGTATCCGCGCTTACCACGCGCCCGGCCCTGGCTCAAGGTGAAACGCCGCCCGCTGGTCCAACGGGCAAGGTCGGGGGAACGATCATCAACCAGAACACAGGCAAAATTGTGGCGGAAGAATTGGATGTGATGCTACACATCCTCGACCAGGATTTTGCCGATGCAGGCATGTTGCATGGGAAATCTCAATCGGACGGCGCGTTTCTTTTCAACGATGTGCCATTTGATGCAAACTGGCAATATTCTGTTATGGCGATCTATTATGGTGCGACTTATTTTTCTGATCCCGCCTCGGTAGATATGACTTCCATGCAAGTTACACTGGAGGTGCCGGTTTACGAAAGCACGTCTGACCTGGCAGATGTGCAGGTGGATCAAATGCACGTGCTGTTCAACTTCGCCGAAGACGGGCTGGAAACAAGGGAAATTTATGTTCTTTCCAATACCGGTGAACGCACGGTGAGGGATGCTTACAAGCTGGAAGGGGATAGGCTTGCAACGTTAAAGTTTCCACTGCCATCCAGCGCGGACTATATCTTTTTCAAACCCGATGATCAGGACCGCTTTGTTAAATTCGATGGAGGGTTTGCTGATACTTATCCCATCCTGCCCGGTACGCAATCGGCGCAGATCATAGTCAGCTACCTGATTCCTTTTTCGGACGGAGGAACCTATTCTTACACAACTCCATTGAATATCGTCCTCATGAACTTTTTGATCGAGGAGGAGGCAAATGTATTCTTACAGGGAAAAGGACTGGCAGGGCCGGAACAAATAACACTTCAGGATGGCAAATCGTATTTGATCTATTCCTACTCAAACCTGAGCGCCGGGCAAACCGTTGAGGTTTCTTTCACAGGGCAGGTCAACGACGAAGGCGGGAAGGTGAAAAATACAACGATTCCGCTTGCCAGCGGCGCGGCCTTTCTTGGCATGGCGGCGATCGGATTTGGGGTTTGGTGGTGGCGCAGGCTAGCAAATGATCAGGATGAGGAAGATGATTTGGAAGTTCAAGCCGGTGAGTCAACGCTGGAGGAAATGATTGAAAAGATTGCCCGACTGGATGAAGAATATGAGCAGGGCAATCTTAGTCCCGAGGAACATCAACGCCAGCGGCAGAACCTGATGCAGAGGGCAAAACATCTTTCATAGGTTGATATCAATTGATTGGATGTGTTTTTCCGAAATGCCCTGATTATCAGGGTTTCTTGGGCATCTCTGAGGAAGGTTATTATTGGCGCGCCCTGGCATGTCAGGCACTTGGTGGTAGAGAGGGGTCATCAAGGATCTTCAATCTGCTTTGGATTTTCACCCCGGCTTCGAACCGACTTTAGCGCAACTTCAGCGAATAGGCATCACCCCATAAGGGTGGTCAAACGCGTAGGGGCATAGCCCCAACTATTCGCGTGAAAAGTTAGGGGAGTCTCCGAATTGCTTTCCCACGCGCCAGTCCCTATAATAAGCATAGAGAAAAGAAAGGAGGCAGAAATTATCGGCCTTGAGGTGTTTCTAGCTTTGTTGATGGCACGCCTGATCCTGCCAGCGGGGCTTTTGCTTCTATTCGGAGAGTGGACGCGCCGTGCGGAATCCCGTTACTGGTTCAGATAGATTACGGAAGCGTTATGACCAACGCGTTGTGATACACAGCGAGGAGGATCACTATGACTGATCAAAATATTAATCGCCGCGATTTCCTGAAGCTGACCGCGGTGGGGGTAGCGGTCGCGGCAGGGACGCGTGCCATTCGCCCTGCTGAAGCCTCCGGCGAGGCGTCCCAAGGCGAGCATCAATGGGCCATGGTCATTGACCAAACGAAGTGCATCGGTTGTGGATACTGCACGCTGGCTTGTCAGGCGCATAATGACATCAATCCAACCATCCAATGGAATGCGGTAACACACATCGGTGAACTGGATGAAAAGCATGTTTTTTTACCCCGGCCATGTATGCACTGTGAGAAAGCTCCCTGTGTTGAAGTCTGCCCGGTCGGTGCCACGTATTATCGTCCCGATGGAATCGTAATGATGAATTACGACCGTTGCATCGGCTGTCGCTATTGTGAAGTTGCCTGCCCTTATCAGGCGCGCTCCTTCAACTGGAAAGCCTTCGATGGTGTGAATCCAGTTGTCCCGGAATGGGGCCAGTCGGAAATTGAACGCCGTCCGCGCGGTGTAGTTGAGAAATGTTCCTTTTGTTACCAGCGCGTTGACCGGGGTCTTGAACTTGGTCTTACACCAGGTGCGGACGAAGATGCGACGCCGGCTTGTGTTGTGATCTGCCCGGTGGGGGCGCGTATCTTCGGCGATTTGAATGATCCCAATTCCAATGTCAGCCAATGGCTTGAGACAAACAGTTCCTATCGCCTGCGGGAAGATCTGGGCACAGGTCCGCGCGTGTATTACCTTCCCGCCGATTCAGAAGAAATGGAGGCGTAGTCATGTTGAAGAATTTTTACAGAAAATTTGCATCAATAAGAATCAACCTAGGTAGGCCTACCCCATGGATGATATGGCTGGGTTTTCTCGGCTTCTTGCTTTTGATCGCCCTCGTCACAGGCATCGCAGTCTTTGGGCAGGGGCTTTGGATCACGAACCTCACTGATCTTGTGCCATGGGGATTGTGGATCACAATTGACCTTTCATCCATTGCCCTGGCTGCTGGAGCTTTCTCCTTGTGCGCCGCAGTTTATCTGATCGGCCTCAAGCGTTACCAGCCGATTGCCCGCACAGCCACCTTCATCGGGCTGATTGGTTACACAATGGCGATGTTATCCCTCCTGCTTGACATTGGCCGTCCGGACCGCTTCTGGCATGCGTTGGTGTACTGGAACCCACACTCCCTGCTCTGGGAAGTGACGATGGCAGTTATGATTTACACAACCGTGCTCGTGTTCGAAAGCCTGCCGATCCTATCCAGTCTCGAATGGTTACGCAATCGTTATCCCAAACTGGCGGCGAGGATGTCTCACATGCACCACTACGCGCCGTATTTAGCGATCATTGGACTGGGACTTTCCAGCTTGCATCAATCCTCGCTGGGCGCGGTCTATGGCATACTCAAGTCGCGGCCATTCTGGGGGGTATCTCATTGACATTGTATGCCTCGATGCTTTCCTCCCGCCTCACCGCAAAGGCCAAAGTCAATGACGGATTGATCGAAAGGCTATCCCACTTCGTGGGCTGGGGACTGGTTGCCTACTTCTACTTCCGCTTCTGGGATTGGCTGGCGATGACTTATACCTATCAGCCTGGCCGGACCGAAGGGTTGGATTTCATGACCAAGGGTCCCCTGTCGTTCAACTTCTGGATCGTCGAGATGCTCTTCGGTATTCTGATTCCGATGGTTCTGTTGCTATATCGAAAGACACGCACAAATCATTTCTGGCGGATGACCGCTCTCTTTCTCGTAGTGAGCGGTGTGGTCGCGTATCGTTGGGATACCAATCTTGCCGGTCTGTTGGTGATCGTTTCGTATTTGCCTGGTGAATCAACCGTGGCTTACACATCCTACACCCCATCATTTGTGGAGTGGGCCGCTGGGATGGGCATCATCGCCTATGGTTTGCTGGCTTTCTCACTCGGTGTGAAGTACTTGCGAGTTGTAGATCATCGCCTGACAGATGAAGAACATGAAACCGTGAAAGTAAAAGCAACCGAGACTGTGCCTGCGTAAAATTCAGGCATCAATCAGAAGGGGCCGTTCTTGGAAAGGAACGGCTCTTTCTTGTTTTGCCAACTATTCAGGCCTGCTATTTCAACTCTATCAGCACGCGGTTGCACGAAGGAGACACATTGATGAGGAATTAATGGGGCTACCCTTGAGGGATAATTCTTTTTGCGAGTTTAGTCATACCCGGAGCACTTACAACTTATTGGAATTGAGCACTCACAACTTCATCTTAATCATTCTTGTGCTCGAAAGCGTCCATACGTTGAGTAAAAATATGCTACGGCGCGCCAGCGCCATACAGGGATGGATCTGTCGGTGTGCGCCCGGAAGGATCATGGACATAGACCCAGTCGCCTTCCCTACCCCAGTCAAAAACCCAGCGAGCGTCGCCAATGGAAAGGTTGACACAACCGCGTGATTGAGGGTAACCAAAGTAAGTATGCCAGTAAGTGCCGTGTAAGGCGCGTGCCTGGTCAAAATACATTGTATAAGGCACCTTCTGCAGGTAGTAATAGTCTGACCGATCCGCTTCTGCGCTGCCGCTCATATCCTCGGTTTCTTTCCTCTCGTAAATTGGGAACAGGCCCGGCTGAGTCCAGAAGGGTTCGATCCCTGTGGAAACCAGCGTGGCGAAGACCAACTGATAGTCATCGTACACTGTGAGAGTTTGTTCCTCCAGATTGACATCAATCCAGCGGCCATTGTTTACTCCCTCGGGTGGATTTGTGCTCGGATATACCACGCCTACCAATCGCCCTTCGATCCACTCGTCCGGACCAATCAGGTGCCATTTCATTCCATCCACTTCCTGAGTGTTATATACCTGGACGATATTGAAACGGTAAAACCTTTTGCCGGTATTTGGGGCTCCATAACCGGGAGTACTTTTAACCTGAACCTCAGAGAGTACCCAGCCAAAGGCATTACGCGGCGTGGAACGGAATTCCAGCCCTTGAAAATCGGAGTAGGAGATACGCGAGCCTTTTCCGGGGATCCACTCAGCGGACGGCAACATGTAATAAACGCCTCGACCGGTATCAACGCGGTCAATATAAGCGATGTAAATGAAGCCGGGACCAAGATAGCGACTCGTGCCACTTTTCGATATGGCCGCATCCAGTGTGGGATAAAGCGGCGAGCCGTCTGCATCCACCTTGAAATACCAGTAAGGTACCTTTGTTAGTGCGGGATCGGGGGCGGAGGCTGCCAACGGACGAATGGGGTAAGGGATACCCATACCGGCTAATTCGGTAAGGTAAGCGGACGGGCCAAGAGCGAAACAGTCGTCCGGCGGCGTCAAGTAGACTCCAGGCGGGCAGACCACAGCGCCGCTGTCAGGTTCCCCGGCCAGCGCTTGAGCATCCACCAATACCCTTACTGGAAAGAACCCCATTAGCAGGCTTAGGCCAAGGGAGAAAAGTGCGATGCGGCTCAAGGGAACGATTCCTGCCAACGGGTTAAAAAACATCTCCGCGCCAGCGATACCACAACCAGCCTAGCGGAATCCCAAGCACGCCGCCAACCAGTCCGGAGAGCCAGTGATAGGGATGAGGAGAGCTATCCAGAACAATTCTGGCAACAATATAGCTCATAAATGCAAGGCCAATCGCCCAAAAATAGACCACGGCTGGCCATTCTTTGCTTTTGGCGGGTGTTTTGCTTTCCGTTTTTTTCGATACTCGCATCCTGCTCATGTTTGATCCTCCAGTGAAATATTATTCAGAATAACAAGAAGGCGGCCTGACAGGCAAGGCCCCGACCGCCATCTTGTCCGGTGAAGATTACGGCTTAACCACAACAACTGCCGCTTTGGTTCATTGATCCCATTGACTTACCGGCATATTTTTCGGGGTCGGCGTCGAAGGATTTCTTGCAGCCGGGCGAGCAGAAGTAGTACGTCTCTCCCTTGTACTCGGAATTGCCGGCCGCGGTCTTGGGATCTACATCCATGCCGCAAACAGGGTCTTTTGCCATTGTTCTCACCTCCTTTCATTAGTCGAATTTCCTGATTCTTATCCTTTGGGAGTCAGGTGTATAGGACAACATAACCAGCCAGGACTGCCAGAGCCAGCAGGATCAGCAGGATGATCCAGCCAACCGGCGTAGCCATCATGCCGGCCATCATCGCCATACCGCCCATGGCCATCCCGCCGCCGAACAGCAGCAATAGCGCAATTAGCAGGATGACCCCGATGGTTATAAGCAGGATAGTCCCTGTGTCTATGTTCATCAGCATTTCCTCTTTCTGACCAATGCCATTTCACCTGGGTGGGGGCCAGGTTGTTTGCCTGCACTTGCGCAGGTACAAGTGAACATGCCAGCAAGTCAGTTCCATTCTCGCGTCAAGCCCCAGTATTTGTCGAGAAGCCAAGGCCGCACACGGTCATGGTGAAGGAGGCGGATAAGTTGATCAATCCACAGCGTCGGCAAGCGAGGCAGGGCGAGTTGCGCTGCCGAGAAAACCTTGAAAAAACGCCGCCGCTTCTCGACAAAGGCCGCATACGCAGCCAGCCCGGCCGCGGGAGTCAATTCACCCTCGATCACGCGCCGGACGATCCGGCCACAGGCTTCGCCGAAGAATAACGCGGGCCGAATCCCTTCGCCCGTGAGCGCAATACACATCCCGGCCGCGTCGCCGACAACAAAGATCGAGCCGGCGATTGGCGGGCGCAGGGTATGGGGAAAGCAGTTGCCGTGCATTCCGTTGGAGCGCAGGTCAAACTGTTGGGTGAACTGCGTTAGGGGTTGGCGCAGGCGAGTCGGGCCGCGGTACGATCCGAGTCCAATGCTCACTGCTTCGCCGCGTGGGAATGCCCAGCCGATACCGTTAGCCAGGATGTCCGGGTTGTACCAGAAGTGCAAACTCTGGGTTGGACATGCCGCCGGGACACGCCCCGTTGGGCAGATGGTTTCGATGCCAAAATTCAGCGCATCTCGCCGGGCAAAATCCGGGTCGCGTGAGGAGGCCAGCCTCGCTTGCCAGCCGGAGGCATCCACCACGCAACGAGCGTTGAAGCGACCGTGATCAGTGACCACTTGGCCGGTATGCGTCTCCTGCGCGCTTGCCTGCAGGAACTCGACCCCGGCACGGGCGAACAAAGTTTGGCACAACTGCCGGTAGTCGAAGGTACACCAGGGATAGGGCGAGGGAAATTCGATTACACCCTCGGCAGTGTGCAGCACGATGTGGTCGTGCGTTTGCAGCACAGCCTCGGTCACGTTCCAGTATTCGAGCGCCCGAAGAATGGTGCCACAGGCCGAGGTCTGGCCGCTGCCGACGGGTTTGCGGTCTATCAACAGCACGCGGCGGCCGCGCAATTGGTTGACAACCGCCAGCCCGGCAAAACTTGCGCCAACCACAATGGCATCGTAGTTCATACCATTCTCCGGAGTGGGAGGGCGCCGCGCCCTCCCACTGACAAGCCTACTGGTTCCCCTTCGGAGCCGACCGACTGCCGATCAGGTAGTTGTACGGGAAGGCGATCAGCGCCGCCGCATATAAACTGTACCCGACCAGCCAGAGCAGGCCGATCATGAAACCGCCCGCAGTCAGCGGCCAGGTGAATCCCGGCAGGAGCGGCGCCCAGGCCTGGTACATCGTCCAGCCGAACAGCAGGTCACCGGCGATGCACAGGAGGTAACTTACGACCAGGGCGATCAGCAAGGTCACTACTAATGCCCGGAAGTTGATTGTAGCTTTCATTTCGACCTCCTTTCAAGGTCATATTACTTTTCGAGCTGGACAGCCTGAAACTGCTTTTTAACCCGCGAGATGACCACCGGCATGGAGACGATCAGGCTGAGCAGCCCGACCCACACCATGCCGCCGATGCGCGCCACGAGGGGATGATTTCCTGTCAGGCTAGCAGCCAGAAGGAACAGCAGCGCCGCTCCGATGGAAATGGGCAGGTAAATCAGGGCGCTCTTGCGCGTAACTTCTTTTTCAACTTGTTCGTGTTCCATAATTTTTTCCTTTCCTGTCAATAGTTGCCTATCGGCGCTTAGGCCGGTTGGAGTCGTAACGTTGAAGCCGGGCGTTGTCCGCGCCCGACCGATGGCTTGAAGCCTTTCAACAACAGTGTGTTAAGCGTCACCGAGATGGAACTCACCGCCATCATCAAGCCAGCCAGTTCGGGGCTGATGACGACCGAGGCGAAGGCATAGAACAAGCCTGCGCCCAGCGGAATTCCCAGTGTGTTATAGAAGAAGGCCCAGAATAAATTCTGCTTGACCTTGCGCATGGTGGCTTTGGCTACTTCCAACGCCACCACCACATCGCGGATGTCATCCTTGATTAGAATGATGTCGCCAGTCTCTTTGGCAACGTCTGTGCCGGAGCCAATCGCCATGCCGACTTCGGCCTGTGCCAGCGCGGGCGCATCGTTCACGCCATCTCCGACCATCGCCACCTTTTTGCCTTGCGCCTGGAGTTTCTTGACTTCCTCGGCCTTATCCTGCGGCAGGACTTCGGCCAGCACGCGGTCAATCCCGACTTTGCGCGCAATGGCCTCTGCCGTGCGACGGTTATCGCCAGTAATCATTGCCACTTCGAGACCCATCTTGTGTAGCCGCTTGATTGCCTCGGCAGAGTATTCTTTCAGTGTATCCGCCACCGCGATCAGGCCAGCCGCGTGTGCATTCAAGGCAACGAACATCACAGTCTTGCCATCCGCCTCCAATGCTTCGGCTTGCAGCATCATTGCCGAGAAGTCCACACTGTGTTCTTTCATTAGCTTGCGGTTGCCAAGCAGAACTGCAGAACCTTCCACTTTCGCTTCTATGCCGTGACCGGGAATGGAATTGAACGTCTCGGGTTCAGCCAAACTCAAGCCGCGATCCTGCGCGCCGCGCACAATTGCATCGCCCAATGGATGTTCCGAATTTTTCTCAGCGATGGCAGCCAGACGGAGGACGGTTTCAGTTTGTATGTCTGTGGATGGAAGTCGAGAGCCTACCAGTTTCCATTCGTTGCCAGCAATAACATCCGTTACCGTCGGCTCACCTTTGGTCAGCGTGCCGGTCTTGTCGAACACAATCGTTTGTAACTTGCTGGTGTTCTCGATGGCTTCTGCGCCCTTGAAGAGCACACCAAATTCCGCGCCCTTGCCAGTTCCCGCCATCATGGCGGACGGAGTTGCCAATCCCACTGCACAAGGGCAGGAAATCACCAGCACTGTCACACTCAACAGTAAAGAGAAACCGAACACACCGATCTCTCCCAATTTGTATGGCGACATGATGAAACTCGAATTGGGGTCAAAGAACATCTGGTAGCCAAAGAAGAACCAGAACAAAAAAACAACGATTGCCAGCAGGTGAACGCCGAGGATGAAATGCCCAGCCACCCAGTCGGCCAATTTTTGAATTGGAGCCTTGCTTGCCTGCGCGTCTTCCACCAGTTTGATGATCTGCGCCAGGGCGGTCTCTTTGCCAACGCGCGTGGCTTTGAATTTGAACGCCCCGGTCTTGTTGATCGTCCCGCCAATCACTGGATCGCCTGCCTTCTTTTCGACGGGCAGGCTTTCGCCGGTCAACATGGACTCGTCCACCGCAGAATAGCCATCCAACACTTCACCATCCACTGCGATGGATTCACCGGGACGTATCAGGATCACATCACCAGGTTCGACCTCGTCCGCGGGGATTTCCTCTTCCTGACCATTCCGCAACACGCGCGCGACTTTGGGCTGGAGTTTCATCAATTTGCGGATCGCCTCTGACGTGCGGCCGCGCGTCAAGGCCTCGAGCCAGCGGCCCAGGATGATAAATGCCGTCAGCAGGGCCGCGCTCTCGAAGAAGGTCGCGCCTTCGCCGCCGAAGCCGGCGTTGGGGAACAGCGTGTTGATCACGGCGATGCCATACGCCGCGCCGATACCGGTGGCGTAGAGCAGGTTCATATCGGTGACACCGTGTTTGAGTCCGCGCCAGGAGTTGGTGAAGAATTGACGCCCTGGCCCAAAGACAATTGGCGTGGTTAACAAACCAATCACCCACTTGTAGGAAAGCCATACTGGAACGAAGGCTTTGAATGAACCGAGCATGTCGTAGAACGTGCCGATCATGACGATCAAGCCAATTGCCCCGGCGATGATCAGGTTGCGTCCTTGGCGTTTGATTTCTTCCTCGCGCACCTGGCGTTCGCGGTCGAGGGTATCTGCGCCTTTGCTTCGTTCCTGGGCTTCGTAACCAGCGTCGCGCACGGCGCGCTTCATGGCGGAAGTGGAGACCAGGCCCGGGATATAAGTTACTTTAGCGGTGCCCAGCCCCAGGTTCACGGTGGAAGCGGTCACCCCGTCAAGTTCGTTCAGCGCTCCTTCAACGTGTGAGACGCACGAGGCGCAAGTCATGCCGCGCACATCGAGGGTCAGTTCAGCGGTTGGGACGGCGTAGCCGACATCTTCAACGGCGCGCCGCATGTCGTCCAGTTTGACGCGTTGAGGATCGTAGGAAAGATTCGCTTTATTGGTCGCCAGATTGACGACAACGTTCGAAGTACCTGGCAGTTCTTTGAGCGCATTTTCCACGTGCGATACGCACGACGCGCAGGTCATGCCTGAGATGGGTAATGAAAGTTCGAGATCGGTTTTGTTCATGGGATTACCTCGGTTGGAGGGAAATCTTGTGTTTATGCATCATGTAAAGTGATTGAAGCCGCTTCAACTCACTTGTTCTCTCTTGGGAAGACGTGCTATGAAGAATTAGCTCTTCACTCTGTTGTAACTGGCAAATCAGCACCCGCACGCGCACCGCATCCAGCGCAGATTGAACTGCATTGAGTTGATGGAGCACCTGTTCACAGGATCTTTCAGTCTCGGCCATTTCGATGACCGCGTTCAAATGCCCCGATGCGCATCGCAGGCGTCGAACAATGTCAGACGGTTGCGTGTGTTTCATAAGCCACCTCGACAGGTTGTAGTGCATTCGGGAGGCGCGGGATAAGGGCGCGTCGGATTGCCGCCTCCAGGTGCTGGTTGGCGCGTTGTCCGGTTGGATTTGCCAGCGATAGCCATGTTCTGCCATCCTGCCCGTGGATAATCAGCGTAACAGGGTCATTCTCCTTTTGATAGATCATAAGAACGATCATCTGGCAATTACAGTTCTCGGTTCCGTGGCGCGGGCAGGGACAATCAGAATGAGCCAGGCGGGCAACCTGCAGATCGAATGTTTGCGCGACACGAAAGCCGGCGCTGGTCAACTGTTCAATGACCCACGTCTGAACTTGATCGCTCGTTTGATCGAGAGCCAAAAAAGGCATTAAAGCACTCATTCTGTACTTCCTGATGTTTCCAGTATAGACTGACGCGTGTTAAAGCCATAGCGCTAAATCCCCCGTTCGGAGATAGGCATTTTCGCTTATGGCATGGCAGGCAGGCCCTCTCGCGGAAATAAAATAGGGCTGTCTTTTGAGGACAGCCCTGCGGGAGGAGAAGATGTAACAGTGTTATTTATTGCCGCCGAGTTTGGCTACCAGTATCACTACGACGATAACTGGCAGAGTGATCAGCGTGAGTATGAAAAGAATTCCAAAGCCCATCATGGTGTATGTCTCCTTGCGTATTTATATAATCCCAGTATAGTCTGGCACTGTAAAGTCTTCATGAAGCTGAGGATAAGACTTATTAAAGGGAGATGCAGGCAGACAGCACCCATTTCTGATCACTCTGCACAGCATGAGAGTTTGGCAGGGTCCTTGAAGTATGAGAGTGCCGCGATCTTCAGGGCTTCGGCCATGGTAGGATAGACGTGGATCATGTCAATGTAATCTTCGAGTTTGGCTCTGAAGCGAAGCGCCATCGCCGCTTCGTGAATGACTTCGCCCGCATTGGGCATTACCAATGAAACCCCCACGACTTCCTTCGTATCATTGTTGATGACTATTTTTGCGATACCGTTAGTTTGATGGGTTGCACCTGCGCGCGGAACCAGTTCAAGCGGGACCGTGCCGCACCAGCAGCGAATGCCAGTTCCGTTGGCTTCCACATCTGTCATGCCAACTACCGCAACTTGCGGGTCGGTGAAGATCGTACGGGGAATCACGCGATGGTCAATTTTTTGGTGAGCACCTGCAAGCGCATTCTTCGCTGCAATTACGCCATCGTGCGCGCCGACGGGCGTAGCGGGTTGGCTGTCGGTTTGATTTCCAATCACGTCCCCAGCCGCCCAAATATTCGGAAGATTTGTTTGTAGTTCGTCATTGACTTTAACAAATCCGCGTTCATCCAATTGAATGCCAATAGTATCCAGTCCAATACTGTCAGTGTTCGGCTCTCTACCTGTGGCGACCAGAAGTTTCTGCGCTTTGAAGGACTGCTCTTTTTCGCCGACGTGCGTCATGACCTCGATTTCCTGCTTGGATTTTTGTAAGACGCGCAGAATTTGCGCGCCTGTCACAATCTGGAGGCCTTCTTCCCTCAAGGCAAACGTGAGAACATCCGAAACTTCTGGTTCGTAATTTGGAAGAATCACCCGACTGCGCTCCAGGATTGTTACTCGTGTTCCAAAACGATGGAACATCTGTCCCAATTCGAGCGCGATATAACCGCCACCGATAATCACCAATGACTCAGGCAAGGCCTTCAATTCCTGTGATTCATCCGAAGTCAAAAGATCAGAAGTTAAATATGGTACCTGGTCAAGACCCTCTATCTGAGGGATTGTCGGACGTGTGCCTGTCGCGATCAGGATTTGATCTCCGCTTACCTTTTGATCTCCCACAAGAGCAGTGTGCTTATCTACCAATCTTGCCTCCCCATTAAAGACCTTAATTTTATCTTCTTCATACACGATGGATTGGTATTTCTTGTCGCGATACGAGTGAACCACATCCTGCTTTTGAGAAATCAATTCTCCGAAATCGAATTCCATCTTTGCAGGTTTCAGACCTTTATAACGCGGGTGAGCAGATTCCCAAACAATCCGCGCGGCTTCGATGAGGTTCTTGCTCGGCAAACAGCCGCGATTGACACACGTCCCGCCCAGCGTGCGCATTTCGGTCATGGCGGCGGTCTTGCCGAGTTCCGCCGCGCGTAGGGCCGCCGCGAAGGCGGTGGAGCCAGAGCCTAAGATCAACAGATCGAATTTATTTTCCATTTGAAACTCCTTTGACTGAATATTGTTACACTGCAATAAGAATGACACCAATCACCATCACCAATGAGGCAGGCAATCGTTGCGCGAGTCCGCGCTCTTTGAGAAACAGGAAACTCCAAAGCATGGTCATGAGCGTGCTGAGCTTGAATAGCGTGGTCACGTAACCGACAAAACCGAGACTGATCGCCGTATAGCCCAAGACAGGCGCAATACCTGCAATGACTCCTGCAAGGAAAAATTCACGGCGATGAAGAATGAGTTTTCCAATGGATAATCTGCCACGTGCGATGACTGCTGGAGTCAATACAATGGCTAAGAGGGCATCTACGGCAAATGCGGCAAAGCGCGGGCTTTCTGGATTCGTATGCAGAATGGCGGTCTTCTCGAATAAAGGCGTGATCGCCCAGAGCAAGCCAGCCAATAGAATGAGCGCTACACCAGGCGTGAGAGCAAGCGATTTGAATGGCGCAAGCCATCCTGCGCCAGAACGATGATTCAACCAATATGCGCCAATAAGAACCAATCCCACTCCCAACAAACCCTGCACTGAGGGGATCTCTCCAAGAAAGACGGCGGAAATCAATACGGTAAATACTGGGCTGAAGATCAGCAAAGGTGTCACCAGCGATACGTCTGCCAGTTTTAGCGCGCGTGTTGAAGCGAGATGCGCCACGGCATTCAATCCTGCTGAACCCAACACTCCTAACGCAAAGAGCCAGTCAAGATGAGGAAATTGCGGTGTGAGTGTAAAAGTAAACAAACCCAGTAAAGGCAGCGCCAGCAAGGTGACTCCCCATACTACGACAATCACGTCTGCGTCTTTCAACATTCGTTTGTAGAGAATGGGGTTGAAAGATGTTAGCAACGCTGCGCCCAGGGCGAAAGCAATCCACATTTTCTCTATCCTTTGGCGTGTTCGCTCACAAGGTGGCAGACGCAATCCTTGCCGTCTATATCCTCGATTGGGAAATTCGAAGCAAGCGTATAAAGCTGCCGCAGTTCTTTTTCCATCTGCCGCAAGAGTCGAATGCGTTCGGCAATCTGATTGGCCTTCTGCTCGATCAAATCCAACACTGTGCGGCAGGGGGCTTCGCCTTGATGCTGTATGGCAAGAATTTCAGTAATATCATCCAGCGAAAAATCCAGAGAGCGCGCTCCTGCTACAAAGCGCGCGCGTTCCACATCTTGTTCACTATATTCGCGATAGCCATTTGGAGCGCGACGCGGAGATGGCAGAATGCCAATTGACTCATAAAAGCGAATGGTTTTTTCGGTAAGGCCACTTCGTTCAGCAAGTTCGCGAATCTGCATAGCACAACCTCCATAACGATAAGTTGCGATTAAAGTGTACACCTTCCAGTTACTGGAATGTCAAGGCCTGTTTTAGACAATTTCAGGCGAATTCGATAAGAAATTAGGCAATTGAAGTACGTATGTAAAGCGGTCAACCACGTTTGAATCAAACGCCTCCTGCGAACAGAAGGCGTAATTCATTAGTGAGAACGCGAGTTTCAAACTGTTGCCAGGATCAACAATCCCATCACTACCACGCCACCACCCAGTGCCAAGCGCACCCATTCTTTATGATGGAGATTCCAATGTGCCAGGCGGTTTAATGTAGGACGAGCAGACGCGGCGATGAGGATTACGATCAGAGGCAGGACGAAGATCAGGTTATAAAGTACAAGGTAGCTATATCCGAGCAAGGCTGAAGGTTGGAGAGCCAGCA
Organism: uncultured Anaerolineaceae bacterium; assembly: GCA_964371065.1. Lineage (GTDB taxonomy): Bacteria > Chloroflexota > Anaerolineae > Anaerolineales > Villigracilaceae > Denitrolinea. The sequence goes on from CAYJLS010000064.1 coordinate 19,170, forward strand.
GGCTGAGTACGCCGAGATAAACTGCGCCACTACATGGCACGGTGCATAAACCGATCAGAAAACCGCCCACGATCAGGGCAGGGACGGTGGCCTTTTTCGCCATCTCACGCGCAGTTGTCCCGATTTGAGACGGGGCTTGCAGTCGCCATCCCAGGTCTGGCAGGAAGAAATCCTTGAGCATCCACAAGCCGAACAAGATCGCGGCGAGCGCGCCGAATCGAGCGGGAAGATGTTGACGAGTAAAGAAATCCAGTGTTTTGAGCAGGCCAACACCCAAGGCGAGATACGTCAGAAAGACGGCAGCGATGTAGATGCCCCCTTGACCAAGCAAGCGTACACGAACAGCGTTGATGCTCTGTTCGCCTGCTTGCATGGTGGCCAAAATAGAGGTAATGAAGAGTAGCAACACAGTAAACGCGCATGGATTGATGCCATCCACCGCCGCGGCTACGATGACGGTGGGCAGTGTGATCTGGGGCAGGTACATCTGCATAGCCTCGGACGGAGCGTTGGGATGCCATAAACCCGTCAACGCGATCGCGCCCAATGCCACGACTGCCAATCCAGAAAGAATGACGATGCGGCGGAGTTTTGATGTGGTTAACATCCTACCTTATCCTTCGACAATGATCTGGCCGTTCATGGTGGGGTTGGCTTTTCCGCCACAACAGATGTCGCAGTAGAAAGTATAGGCGCCTGCTTTGTCGGGCGTGAAGGTGGCATAGTTGGAACTCTCGGGCTGGGCGATGATGTTCACTGCAAGTTCATCCACGGCCCATTGGTGCTGTCCGCCGCCATCGGTATGATGCGAGTTATCCAGGCTGGTCAGACGGATAGTGACGGGTTGGCCGACCTTGACCCGAATCTCTTTCTGGTCGAAGCCGCTCATGGAGGCTTCCACGTCAATCACGTTTCCAGCCATCGGTTCGGTTTTCGGGCGCGAAAAAGCGGACACGAGGAAATAGCCTGCCAGTCCCAGCACGCCGACGACGATCACCGCAAAGGTCGCGGAACGAATACGTTTTTGACGCGCACGGGTTTCTTTCAGAATTGCACGGGTGGATTTTTTCATGTGCTTCATCCTTTTTGAAAAAGTTCAGAATTTATGCGGCAACGAGTTCGGCGCGGTATTCGTGGCGGCCATCGTTGCCGGCGCGCGATACAGCTTCGATCAGCATCTTGGCCGACACTTTTTGGCTGTCAAAACTCACTTCTGCCATCGCCATGTTCAGGTATATATCTGCCGCGTAAACACCATCCAACGCGAGCAGGCCGTTGCGGACGCGCGTGGCGCAGTTCTCACAACCCATTCCCCGTACAGCCAGCAGCGCGCTATCGGCTTTGCGGATCTGATCCGCAGATGCAGTTTTGTTGATTGGTTCAACGTAACAGTTCTCTTCCATTTTTTCTCCTTGTTGATTTTTTCAGGCTTTGCGCGGAGGCGCGCTCAATCTGCGCGGCATCCTTGCCAGCAAAGCCAGGCCGATTGCGAATCCAAGCACAGCCACGATCTGCGATTGGGTCAGTCCGAAGGCGAGGATGCGATATGAACTGGTGAAGGCCAGGAAGAAACGTTCGAGACTGTACAGAGTCAAATAAACGAGGAACAGCCTCCCGTCCGGCCAGTTCCGCTTGCGTAATTGCCAGAGCAGGACAAATATCCCCAGGTTGGTCACGAGTTCATAAACGGGCATCGGCGTGTAATACACGCCGAGTTGAGGCACCATCGCGTTCGGACTGGTGTAAGCAAATCCGAACGGGCCATTGGTGGGCTTGCCCATCGCGTCGCCTGTAATGACGCACGCGATGCGGCCAATGGCTTGTGCAAGCACCAGTCCCGGCGCACCCGCGTCCAATAATTTTGGAAAAAGCCAGCCTCTTTTCCGGGAAACGAAAGCGGCTGTGGTCAATCCGCCAACCATCGCGCCCCAGATCGCCAGTCCGCCTTCCCAGATATACAGCGCGCGGACGGGATTCGCCGCGAATTCATCCGACCAGTGATCGAGTACGTGGAATAGCCGCGCTCCGATCAAGCCGCCAATGATGATCCACACCGCCGCATCGTAGATGTCGTCCTTTTTAAAGCCCTTGCGTTCGGCCTCGCGCGCCGTCAGCCAGATACCGACTCCAATCGCAATCAATAGGATCAAACTGTACCAACGCACGGCCAGGTGGCCGATATTGAAGATGATCGGGTCAATGGAGATTGTGAACATTTATCTGAAACCTCACGACTTAAATATTTTCCAGGAAAGGTGAATTCCTGGAATTATGATTCCACCCAAATTGTATGAGTTTGAATTGGAAACCCTAAGCGCCGTTTATCGCATTTCCAAATAGGCATTTTAGCCTATGTAAGCCATCGGGCTCCGGCGATGGCTGGAACCCAACAAACAACAAGTTGGCGCATTCTCATACGACCGACGTGATGGTCATCAACTAGTCTTTCACTACGATGCTTCCAACAACTTCACGATTACATTGTATAGACTC
>CAYJLS010000065.1:0-18106 GCA_964371065.1 uncultured Anaerolineaceae bacterium
CGCGTTTCGTAGAATGTTTCCTTGGTATTGCTGATTGCTGAAACGTGAAGAAGGTTTCTTGCTACAAGCAATTCTGTGAGCTGGCGAGCCTGCGAAATATCCAACTTCATCATATTCGCAAAATCGGTCAGTGAAATCTCGCCTGTTCGAATTGCGAAATTCAATGTTGAACGTAATGGTTCAGGAAAGAGCACCACATCTGAAGGACGAATATCCTCATTGCGTTCGCGCAACTCGCGGAGGGTGCCCTCAAAGTCAAACGGCCCATCTTCGGTCATCCTGGCATTGGGCTGTTGTTCCCCAGGCGGCTTGCCGCGGTTACTTAATAATTTCTGCCACCACATTCCGCAAACCTTTTGTTATTGGATGATCAGGAAAGCGAAGTGTGAATATACCCGAACTGGCCAGGATCATCATTTCGTCAGAGTGGGGAAGCACGGCGGCAACAGGAACATTATAGGTTTGTTCTACGCGGGCTTTTACGTCTTCGGGGTCAAATGACTGAGGCACCTTGTTCACCAGCATGATCATTTTTGGCACATCCAGTTTGCGGGCCACATCCACTGTGACCGCCGTGCCTTGATAGTCTTGCGAATCCGGGCGCATGATGACTACCAGCGTATCCGAGATCGCAATGGATAACAATGTTTCTTCGTTCAAGCCGGGATGAGTGTCAATCAGGAGGTAATCCAACCCCAATTGTTGAACCACATCGCGGAAGCCATCGTTCAGTAAACCCACATCGTAACCTTCGCGCAGGATGCGGGCGATCTCGCCCGCTTTGATACTGGACGGGATCAGGAAGATCTGCCCCTTAACTTCACTGCCGAGGTGGCCGGTTACATCGTGAGCGGCCTCCTGGATGTTGCATTTGCCCCACAAGTAATCATTAAGTGAGTGCTTCATTTCAGATTCGTCGAAGTTGAACAGCACGTGAATGCCGGGCGACGCAATGTCGGTATCTACGACTCCTACGCGTGCGCCGTCCATGGCCAGTAGCGCGGCTAAATTTGCGGTTGTGTTTGACTTCCCGGTTCCCCCGCGGAATGAGTGGACAGAAACAATTTTGGACATCTTCCTTCTCCTTGAAAACAAGATGAAACGTGTTGCAACGAAGCAACCCGATGTCTGCAATATTGATATTATAGCCCAAAATCGAACAACTCCCCGCCTTTCCGGCGCGTTTTTATGATATAGTTTAAATACCCTGTCGAGAAACTTGAAAATAGCGCCCCAAAATTCAACCCCTTTCCTGCCCACCCTGCCACTAACTATATGGAAAGACCTGCATGACCAACACCTCGTTTGCAAACGAAGAAGTCCTGATCCGGCAATTTAAAGAGGGCAATTCGGATGCTTTCGATGCGCTCTATCGTTGCTACCTGCCCAAAGTATATAACCGCGTGCGCTATGTAATCCCCGCCGAGGATGTTGAAGATGTCACACAGGAAATATTCCTGGCCGTGTTGAAAGCCCTCCCTGCTTTTCGGGGAGAAGCGCAATTCAGTACCTGGCTCAGGACATTAACAAATCATAAAGTGGCAGAATTCTACAGAAAACGCAACCGCAAGCAGGAGGTCCAGCAAGCGCCGCTTTCAGAAGCCGCTGGCCGAATGGAAGGCCATACATCCAAAGTGCTGGAAGAACGTATTGTGATGCGGTGTGCGCTTCAACAGTTGCCCGCTTCCTATCAGGAAGTATTAATCCTGCGTTTTGCTGAAGACTTGCAGTTCAATCAAATCGCTGAAGTGACAGGCCAGAGTTTAGAGGCCGCCAAATCCTTATTCAGACGCGCAGTCGTTGCGTTAAAAAACCAGCTAGGCAAATAATATGATACCCTTATCAGGTAACCCAACCCTTCATCAAGATAACTCGCTGGCAGACTTTGCTGACCGCCTCCAAATGAACGATTCTGCAAAACCCGATCCCGACGCGGACGAAGAACTGCGGGACCTCGAAGAGACTCTTCTACGCCTCAGCCGCGCCTTCCCCCGCGAAGGGTTGAACGAGGAAATCATCAAAAGAATGCAGGCTGATTTTCGTATTCGAAAGCGCAGGCAGGCGGCGCAAGAGCAGGCAGGCCGCCAAACATGGTGGAATTCCCTTTTTCAATCGCCTCTTAATCTGGCAGTTGCTACTGTTATTGCAATAGGTGTACTTGCGTTTTTAGCGCCATCGCTCATTGCCATTGGGTCTTCGATGAGCGGCACAGCAGGAACACAAACACAACCGATTGGCTTTTTGATCGCTCTCGGCGTAATGATCATTCTCCTGGCCTTTTGGGCAGGCCGCCGCAAATAAATTTTTGTATGAATATTTTATACCCCGCGATCTTGTTGGCAGTTTTGTTTCCGATTGCCTTTCTTGCTTTCCTGGGCAGTCAAAATATGTATCGTACAGGAAAGCTTCAGTACAATCTTCTGTCCATGGGATGGGGGATTGTTTCTTATTATTTGGCCGCTTACATTAATTCCACCATTTTTCATAATGGGTGGGCGGATCGTGATCAGATCGTACGCTTTATCGCCCCGATGGTTGAAGAAACACTTAAGTGTCTTATCGTTTTTTATTTGATTCGACGCAAAGACTTTGTATATATAATGGATGGGATCGCATACGGCTTTGGCGCGGGCATCGGCTTTGCTGTGTTGGAAAATATTGAATACGTGACGGCGGCGCCTGCTGGTATTGCTCTTTCGCTGGCACTTGCTCGTGTCTTTTCTACAAACATCATCCATGCCACTGGGACGGCCATCATTGGGTCTGCTCTCGGCTATTCAAGATTGGCCAATGACGCGAGCCGGATCTTCTTTCCTCTCGGAGGGCTGTTGTTTGCCATCGCCGGCCATGCCGGGTTTAATAACCTTGTAACCAGCGGCGCAGCGCTGATTTTTGCTTTCATCTATACAGGCGTTGGTATATTTGTCATCTCCTTGATTGTTCGTTACGGATTAAGAAAAGCATCCATTGATATTCAAAACAGCATCAGTATGCTTGATAGCATTACGGCAAATGAAGCCGCACTTGTCAATCGTGTGCGTACGCTTGATGAGGCATTGAAGCCCATGGAAAAATATGTCAGCCCCGAAGATTTGGAAAAGGTAAGGGATTTTCTGATTTTACAGGCGCAATTAGGTCTTCAGAGAAATAATTTGAACAATACACAGAATGGCCCGTTGCGTGATGGGATTACGCAGGAAATTGACAGTTTAAAGAAAAGAATTGATGAAGTGCGACACAGCCTGGGCGCTTTCTGTATGTTGCAAGTACGTGGGTTGTTCCCCGAAAATAATATCCCTTTCTGGGCGATCCTGGAGCAACGCGTTCCTGCCGCAGGCACTGGCCGGGCAGGAGGCGGATTGTGGACGAATCTGGAGAACCGCACAAAAGAATCCAGGGATATGAATGCCAAATAATAATATGACTGATGTGAGCATCCAGCAACTCAAAAAGACCTTCCTATTTAACGGTCTGCCGGACGATGTGTTGGGTATCCTTTCGAATAGCATTGTCCACCGCCGGCTGTCTAAGGAAGAAACCCTGTTCCGGAAAGGCGATGCGGGCGATTCGCTATTCATGATCGGTGAAGGCTGGGTCAAGATCGTCACTGAGGACGCGCTTGGCAGCCAGCTCACTTTAAACCAATGCGGGCCAGGCGAGGCGGTGGGCGAGATGTCCTTGTTCGATCAAGCCCCGCGTTCTGCCGGTGTAGTCGCGCTTTCTGACGTAACCCTTCTCGAATTGAAACGGGATGCGTTTCTAAAATTGATCGATCAGCGCCCGGATGTTGCCTTACTCGTTATTCGCGGCATTTCGTCGCGCTTGCGCGGCTCAACGACTTACATTGAGAAGGCCATTGAATGGAGCAGGAAAATGGCCGAAGGCGACTTTTCGTTTATCGAACAAACTCAATCGCGCGATTTGCTTGGCGATGCAAATCAGGAAGATCGCGCAAAGCAATTCCTTTCAGAATTTTTCAAGATGGCTCGCAATGTTAGTGAACGCGAAGAAAAGTTGAAACAGCAGGTGGAAAAATTGACGCTTCAAATTGATGAGGCGCGTCGCAAGCAGGAGTTTGATGAATTGACCAGTTCGGATTTTTTTGCTAATTTGAAGGAACAGGCAAAAAAATTGCGCGAGCAGCGCCTGGATAAAAAATAATAACGAGGAGTCACAATGGGCAAAATTGTTTCAATTCATTCGTTTCGTGGGGGAACGGGAAAATCGAACACCACAGCGAATCTCGCTGCGCAGGTGGCGTTGCGCGATAAGCGCGTCGGTGTGGTGGATACCGATATCCAGTCTCCGGGCATTCATGTTCTGTTCGGGCTGGACGAAAAAAAAATGGGTAAAACGATCAATGATTACCTTCATGGAAAATGTTCGATAGGTGAAGTGGCGTTTTCTGTGGGCGAATATGCGGCCGATTCGGATGGACGCGCGCAACTGGCCGGAAAAAAGCTTTGGTTGTTTCCCTCATCCATTAAAGGACGAGATATCAGCCAGATCTTGCGCGAAGGCTATGATGTCAATAAATTGAACGAGGGTTTGCAAACCCTGATGAAAGAGCTTGAGCTTGATTATCTTTTTATTGACACGCATCCCGGTTTGAATGAGGAGACTTTGCTCTCCATTGCGATCTCCGATATTTTGCTCTTGATCTTGCGGCCCGATAATCAGGATTTTCAAGGCACTGCCGTTACTGTGGACATTGCGCGCAGTTTGGATGTTCCCAATCTCTTGTTGATGGTGAACAAGGCTGTTCCCGGAAAATATGATTACGATGATTTAAAGGCTCAGGTTGAAAAGACCTTCGGCGCCCCATTAACCAGTATTCTGCCTCTTAACTTTGAGATCGCGGATAATGCGAGTAAAGACCTTTTTTCGCTTCGTTTCCCCGACCATGAGTGGTCGAAAGGTCTACGTCAGGTTACAGAAGCAATTTTATCGGTCCAGTAGGAGGCCGGGATGAAATGTTGGCATTGTGAAGAACCCGCACGCGCAGCCTGTTCATTTTGTGGCCGCTTTGTTTGCAAGGAACACGCCTCGAAAATGTCCACATTCCTAACGATGTTTGTCGGGGCGAATAATGTGCCCAAAGGGTTGGCTGTTGCAAATGTAATCTGGTGTGGCGAGTGTGAGCCGCAGCCAGAGCCGATCTCGATGCCTGAGTTGTATTAGAGCTATGAAAGAGGCCCGTGATGCCCGGAGTATTTGATCGGTTACAGCGTGAAATTGAAAATAAACAACAGGATGGCGGTATCACCGCCCTTGATCTTGCGGACTTGCAGCCCTCACTGCGTAAGATCATGCGCCTGATGCTGCGCGAATTGCAGATGAACTATCCGCGCCTATGTGAAGCCATGGATGGCATGTCTCCGGCCGAGCGTCTCGGTCGCGCAGACCTGGATGCCGCGCTGGATACGTTAACCAAACAATTCTGGCTGATTCGTTTGGGAGAGGGGGAGCGCGCCATCTATAAGGTCAATTTACGGCGCAAGTCAGGCAGTACGCTTGCCGATGGTATTTGGAGTAATCTTGATTCGAGGTTGAAAGGCAAGCCTGAAGAATAAAAACTACTTCTTGTCTTTTATTTGCCTCACCAACTCAAAGATCGGCATGGGCGCACTTTTGCCTTTTAGGGAGACATCGCCGAGGGAAACACACTCATAACGGGATGATATCGCCTCTTGAACGCGGCCCGAAATAATGATCTGGTTTTTATCGGCTCGGCTCATTAAGCGCGCAGTTGTATTGACGGTATCGCCCAGCACGTTAAATTCCCGGCGGCCGCGCGGATCACCAATCTCTGCGACAAAGGTCGAACCCATATTTATGCCGATCTGGCAGGTAATCTTGGGCTGAGAGTTTCCAATCGTGGGAGGTTTTATGTTATTGATGATATCCCGGATCGCGATGGCCGCCGAAGCCGCGCGTAAGGGGTCGTTCGTGTGCGCGTTTGGAACACCGAAATAAATAACAATATCTGAACCTGAGAGATGATAAGTGATTTTCTTGAGGACCCCGCCGCGTGCTTCCACTGCGGCATTGATCATGGCAAAGGCGCGTGAGAAGCTGTTTACGATCTTGATCTCTTCACCGGGAAGCGCCAAATCAACTGCTTCTGGCAGGCCAATAAAGTTAACGAATATGATGGTCGGCTCTGGAAAATCGGCCGGGATTTTTCTGTCGGCGGCGCTTTCGACAAGCAGGTTTAAGACAGGGGCGGGTATAAAACTTGCCAGCGGTTCTATGCCTTCGAGTATCCTGGTAATATCTTCTTTTAGCCCTGCCACGTTGCGCGAAAGCAATAGCGAACTTGCCGGGCGGCGTCTTGTTGTGATCTCATATTCGCCAAGTTCTGTGTCGGTCAGATCGTCCACCACCAGCATGTAACCGGGCTTGCCTTCCTCGCAGTGAAATTGTTCTTTTACACGTTCGTAAGCTTTCAACGAAAGGTTGACGCGTTCGTTCATGCCGTTACTTTCGGTTAGTTTGGCTTGTTGCACTACTGTTCCGAGTAGTACATGTTCCATGCGGCGCGGGGTGCCGATATCCGCTGTTAGGAAGCGGCCGGTATGTATGCCGATGCGCATTTTGATCTGCAAACTTCCGGCAGGCGTATCAATCTCTGCAAAGTGTTTCATGGCTCTTTGCATACGCAGACCCGCGCGCACTGCCATAACCGCATCGTTTTTCTTGCCGCTGGCTGGGAACAGAACGAGTAATGCGTCGCCGGTAAACTCAAGTAAATCCCCGCCGGATTTGCTTATGATCTCGATCATTTCTGAAAAATAGGCATTAAGCACTTTCAAAAGTGAAGAAGCGCCAGCGCTACCCTGGGAAGCGTTTGCCTCCATAAGACGTGTGAAACCCGCCAGGTCCGTGAACATCAATGTCCCATTCTGCGGTTCAAACCCGATTTTGCCTGGTTTAGGTGGGTTATCTGAGATCAAGCGCGAACTGTAATCATGCAGGATGCGCTGTAACGTCCGCAAGTGCTCAAAGACACGCTCCAACATGGTTGGGGATGGATCCACCCAGACAGCGGCGTATAAATCTGCCGGGAGTAGATTGCGCAGGCGGCTTTCAATAGAATCAAGAGGTGATATGGGAAGCATGTAATTAATTATACTTGAATCAGAGTGGCTTTTTCATTCGCGCGGAATATCGGCAAAAAAGAGCCGGATTTTGCCCCAAGCCAGGAGACTCTGGACCTCGATCCTGACAAGGTTCGCGTGCGCACTTATTTGCAATATTTCGATACCTGCCATCCAAAAAATCTGATAAAATCAGACTGTTCAATGAAAAACGGCTGGTGGCAGTGGGGACACATGCCGGGTTATTGGTTGGAAATGCTTATTATCATCCCTTGTTCCAATGAAACTGGGGCCATTGGTTGTGTGGAAACCCTTTATCGGTTGATGAAATTTAGATATTCACCAAGCAGGAGAGTTGTATGGAAATAAAACGATATTTTTTCCTCGCCCGTCGCTGGCTCTGGTTGTTGATCCTGGGACTGGCGCTGGGCGCGGCGGGCGGTTACCTGGGTAGCGCCTACCAAACCCCGGTCTACCAGGCTAGCACCCGCTTCGTGATCCTGCGCGCCGCACAGGCAGCGACTGACTATAATTCCTATCTGGACAGCCAGCAACTGGTGGAGACTTACATCCAGCTCCTCACTACTGATAAGGTGTTGAATGCCGCCTCCACCAAACTTGGATATCCGGTATATGGCGCATCCGCCCAGCAGATCCCTAACACGCAATTTGTCCGATTAACGGTAACGAATACAGACCCGCAGCGCGCGGCCGATATAGCCAACGTGCTGGTGATGATTCTGATTGATCAGAATGAGGAACTCCAGGCCGTTCGCTATCTGACCTCCGAAGAAAATCTGCAATCCCAGATTGACCAGGTCCAGGCGCAGATCACCACCCTGCAGACCCAGATCACCGATATTTCAGCGGCCACTGTGCAAGATCAGCTCACCCAGGTGAAGGCCCAAATTGAGCCCCTGCAAGCCCAGGTCACTACCTTGGAGACTGAACTTGCTGATCTGAAAAAGAAAAGAACCTTGAGTGATGAAGAAAAGGCGCAGGTTGCTGAAAAAGAGGCTACGCTGGCCCAGGTCAAGCCGATTTTGGCTCTTTACCAACAGGTGTATACCAATTTGGTGGTGCTTGGCCAGCCGGTGGATAATGGTGCCAATACCTCTACCCGCCTGCAGCAATTGCAGACCACACTTAGTTTATATCAAGGTATTTATGTCAATTTGCTAAACAGTTTGGAAACCGTTCGATTTGCGCGCGTGCAGAACACGCCCAATGTCGTTCAGGTGGAACCGGCGACTACGCCCATGTCCCCGATCAGTCCGCGACCGTTTCAAAGCACGGCCCTGGCCGCGGCAGTGGGACTGATGCTGGCGGCCGGCATCGCCTTCCTGGTCGAGTACCTGGACGACACCCTCAAAACCATGGAGGATATCGAGCGTGTTTTGCAGTTGCCCGTGGTTGGTTACATCGCCCAGATCCAATATGACTCGAAGAACGAGGAGAGTCTCTACGTCACCCGCCAGCCGCGCTCGCCGGTCTCGGAGGCCTTTCGCCTGCTGCGCACCAACCTGGAGTTCGCAGGCGTGGATCGTCCCCTCCGCCGTATATTGGTCACCAGCGCGGGTCCCGCCGAAGGCAAGACCACCATCGCAGTCAACCTGGCGGCCATCATGGCGCAGGGCGGCAAGCGCGTGACCCTCGTGGACGCCGATTTGCGGCGGCCCACAGTGCATCGCTTCCTGGGCCTGTCTAACAAGGTCGGGTTGAGCGATCTGTTCCGCGGCGCGGCGTCTGTTCGGATGGTCTCCCAGCAGGTCGAGGATGTGGAAACGGTCTCGGTGTTGACCAGCGGCAGTCTCCCGCCCAACCCAACCGAACTGCTGGCCTCCGTCCGCATGGAACAGATCCTCCAGGAGGCGGAGCAGGAGGCGGACATCCTCATCCTTGACAGCCCGCCCTCGCTGGTCGCGGACGTGCAGGTGCTGGCCTCCAAAGTGGACGGCGTCATCCTGGTCATTTACCCGGGACACACGCAGGAGGACGCGGCCTTGGCCACCCTGGAAATGCTCAATCGCGCCGGGGCGCGCACGTTGGGCGTGGTTCTCAACCGCATCCCGCGCGACCGCTCCGATTACTACGGCGGGTATCGCCATTACTCCCCCTACTACTCCGGCTATCATTATTATCACAGCGACGACGGGCAGGCCCTGAAACCGTCCCGCATGCGCCGCCTGTTCGGTAAACTGTCGCCGTTCAACCATAATGGACACAAGAAAGTGGAAGCAGGCGTTGTGGAAGAAAACCTGGTCAAAAAGCCGTAGCAGTTTATAGTTCCCGCCTTCCAATGTCGAATATCCCCCCTGTGCCGGAAACCTGCCCCTACCTGGGATTGCACGACGATTCCGCTACTTCCCTGGCGTATCCGTCTGGTTGGAATTACTGTTATCGCGCCCGTCCGCCGGCCTCGGTCAGCATCTCCCACCAGGCGGTCGCCTGTCTCAGCCGCAAGCACGTGGATTGCCCGGTCTATCTCGCCGAGCGGGAGCGGGCCTTGCCGTCCAACTTGCGCGGCAGTTCCACGGTCCCGGTTCGACGCGTACGCAGGCAGGCCGGGAAGTCGAAGCGCGCAGTCTGGATCGTCCTGCTGGTTGCGCTGCTGCTCCTGACCGCCTGGTGGGCCTGGGGGCGGCAGTTTTTCCCCCTGCCGGCGCAACCCACCCCGACGTTGGGCCTGGTCGCCGTTTCGACGGAGGTTCCGTCGCCCACCGCCACCCTCCGCGTGGCATGGACCAACCCCGCTTTGTTTGTCCCGACCACGGCGCGAACCTCCACGCCCCGCGCCAGCCAAACGCCAGCGGGGACCGTTTCCCCGTCCAGCACGCCCACCGATACCCGCGTCCCCTCACGCACTCCGACGAAAACCGTCACGCCCACTTTCCCGCCCACCCTTCCGCCCGGGACCTGCGGGCATCCCCTGGATGCGCAGTTTGGTACGGAGGTCAAATTTGTGATCCATCGCGTGGCGGGTGGGGAGAACCTGGATCTTTACGAAACGAAATATCAGACGAGTCTGGACGCCATCCGGGCGGTGAATTTCTCCCTGCATATACCGCTCTGGGCCGAGACGATCATTGTCATCCCCGTCGGCAGGACCGATACCAGGGGCATTCCTGCCTTTGAGCCGTACCAGGCCTCGGGGGAGAGCCTGTCGCTGGAGGCGTTGGCGTTGCAATTGAACACGGACGCGCAATCCCTGCAGAAGTACAACGCCTTCGACGACTCGTGCAAAACTTTCGTCAACTGGTTACTGATCCCGCGTGCGCGTCCGTAGGAGTGATGGGATGCCAGGTATTCTATTTGTTTGCACCGGCAACTTGGTTCGCTCCCCGCTCACGGCGGCCTTTTTTCGCGCGAAATTACTTGCCGACGCGCGCCGCGATTGGGCGATTGAAAGCGCCGGAACTTGGACCCGGCCCGGCCAGCCCGCCTCGCCCGAGACAGTCCGCGCCGCCGCGAAATTTGGCGCAGACCTCGCAGGCCATCTTTCGCAATTGATCAACGCGGATTTGCTCTCCCGCTTCGATCTTATCTTGGTTATGGAGAAGGGGCACAAAGAGGCGCTCGATCTCGAATTCCCGTTTGCCAGCCACAAAATCCATCTGATCTCACAGGTGGTGGATTGCCTGGTATACGATATTCCCGACCCTATGAATTCCGGGCAGGAGATAGATCTTCTCGCCTCCGATCTGTTTAAATTAATAGAGAAAGGCTATCAAGCCATCTGCGAACTGGCGCTGGACGCGTCGGTTTCCAAACCTTCGATCTGGTGATTCCATCTTGATACACTCCGATGCCGAGGCGCTGCGCGCCATTCTTGAAAATATTCATCACCCAGAGATGCTGAATTCACATCCCTGGGTTTCTCGTCTTTTCATCAAAGACGCCGTTGCCCGCCTGCCCGAATTGGGCAGGCAAGGCCCCGGCGCGCAACTCGTCGGCGCGCTGACAGACTTCTTCGCAAAAACGATCCCATCCGCCCCGCCGCGGCGCGGCAAACGCCTCGACACGCGCTGGGGAGAATTTGGGTTGTTGGCCGCCCAATATTTCGCGCCCCTGCAGTTTGGCACGCCAGTCCCCGGTTCCCTGCGCGACGCCTGGGGGCGCATTGACCACGTTATCCTGCTCTACGTTTTCGGGCGCGGCGCGGAATCGCTCTCGCCGGGCGAGGCCGCGGCCTACAAACTGGTTGGGGATGAACCGGAAGTTGCGCCCAACAGCACCCTCAGCGACTGGCACACCAAAGGCATGCAAAAACTGGCGGAAGCGCTGGCCGCCCACGAACAGTATCTGACGAAGGAACAGCCTCGCCCGCGTCCGCGCCGCAGACTCCTCCAAGCCGCGCTGCTCATTCTGTTGTTGGCGCTCGCCTCCTTCCTGACCTGGGGCGGGTTCAAAGCCCGACGCCTCTACGACCTCTCCCTGCTCGTCTGGCAGGATGCCTCCCAAATCCGCGACCAGGTTGCAGGTTCGCCCAGCCTCGAAACCGCCAAAACAGTCGGCCCCGCGCTGGGAACATTGCGCCAGGATTTCAAGGTTCTCAAAACAGAAGTCGAACCCTATCTCTGGCTCGGCCCCTGGCTGGACTGGGTTCCCACCTACGGCGGCGACCTCGCCTCCGCCCCCGACCTGCTCGCGCTGGCCGATTCCCTGCTCGCCTCCGCCGACCAATCCTATCAAGCTCTTTCTCCCCTCCTCGAAGTCTATGGCTCAGACTCGACTGGCCTTAACCCCGCTGAATTGGTTGGATTATTGAACCAGGCGCAAACGCAGTTGACGGAAGCCCGCGCCAGCCTGGACCTGGCAGTGGCCGCGCGTGCCCGGCTGAATCCCAGCCGACTCTCCCCGAGCCTGCGCGACCTGCTCCTCGACGGTGTGGACCGCGTCCTGCCCCTGATGGACGACGGCCTGATGCTGGCGGTGGAGATTCCGCGCGCCCTGGGCGCCTCGAGCGAAGGCCCCAAAACCTACCTCCTGCTGGCCCAGAATGAAGACGAGTTGCGTCCCAGCGGTGGATTTATCACTGCGGCCAGCACGCTGCTCCTGCGGGACGGGAGCCTCCTCAACCTGACCTTTCAAAATTCAGGCAGCCTGGACAACTGGGAACGTCCCTATCCCGCCGCCCCCTGGCAACTCCAGCAGTATATGAACAGCCCGGTGTTGATCTTCCGCGACGCCAACTGGTTCACGGACTATCGCACTGCCGCGCTGTATGCCGAGTATCTGTATTCCTATGCCAACAACCACTCCGTGGATGGCGTGTTTGCCTTCGACCAGCATGCGCTGGTGGAGACCCTGCGCGTGACCGGGCCTGTAAACCTGGAAGGGGAAGCGCATCCCGTTGACGCAGACAACGTGGTCGCTTTTATGCGCGCCGAGAAGACCCCCACCGCCGAAGACCTGGCTTCGGGTACCTGGGATAACAAGGTTTTCATCAACAAGATCACCGCCGCGCTGATCAAGAAAATGCTGGCGGGCGATATTCCATTGGAACAACTTTCGGCGCTGTTGGTGAAAGTCTTGAATGAGCGCGACCTGATCCTGCAACTGGACAACCCCACCCTGACAGATTTCCTCGCCCGCCGCGGCTGGGACGGCGCGCTCCGCCCCGCGCAGGGGGATTTCCTGATGGTTGTGGATTCCAACGTTGGCTTTAATAAAACCAACGCGGTGGTTCAAACTACTCTTTCGTATGATGTAGACCTGACCGACCTGGCGGCGCCGCGCAGTCAGTTGGTGGTCAACCATCAAAACAATGCCGCGAGTGAGGTTCCCTGCATTCATTATCCATATTTGGATTTGAGCGCGCCCGAATTTGAAGCGTTCCGGCAAAGCGACTACCCGATTGACCGCTGTTACTGGGATTATCTGCGTATCTACACCCTGTCGGGTACCGAACTACTCGGGGCCAGCGTGCAAACTGTCCCTGAGGAATGGACCATCCTCCGGCAGACCGTCCCGCCGCAGGTGGATATTCTGGATGAAAAAATAGAGGGCCTCCGTGGGTTTGGCGCTCTTAAAGTGGTGCCGGGCGGAGAGTCGCTGGCGACCAACTTCCGCTTTGCCTTGCCCGCCAGCGTGTTGCAAAGTCTGCCGGGGAGCGGTCAGATAACCTACCGTCTCAAGATCCAGAAACAGCCCGGCACGCAGGGGGTGGCAATTACCATCCGTTTACACCTGCCCAATGGCGCAACCCCCCAAACGCTCCCGCCCGGGGCGGTGGTGGAAGGTCAAAATATCCTGCTCCAGTCTTCGCTGGTAACGGACCTCGTTTTAGAGTTCACTTTTCTCGTCCCGTAAACTCGGACAAAATCCGAGGCCTGGACGGGGAATAGGACGGTAGAATATCGTCAAATTCTTGAGGAGGTTCCCATGAAAAAATATATCCAAATTCTCGTTGTGCTTGCCGTCGTGCTGGCGGTGGTTGGCATCGCCCGCGCCAATCCCGCCTGGGCTGGCGCGTGGGCCAGTCCGGCGCAGTCCGCCCCGCAGTCTGGGTTGGACCTGGTGAATTCGAACGCCGCCCAGCCGATGTCCATCATCGTCACCGGGTCGGGCAGTTACCTGATCGGCGGCGTCTGCAAGTTCGATGTCAACTACGTTGCCACCGACCTGAAGGATCAGGTGGACGCGGAAGTCCCCGTTGCCGATTCCAAAAAGATTCCATTCGCCGGAACGGGCGATCTTTACTATCCGGGTTGTCACGTGGTGCATTACAAACAGGATGCAATCGTGGACCAGGCCAATAGCCAGGATGGTAGTTGGAAAATCTGCTTCGGCAAACGCCCGGATATTTCCCTGACCATCTACTACTATCTGGACAATCCTCCTGGCGGGGCGCCCGTCTGGATTTCGTTGCCGACCACGGTCGAAGGCGCCTATTCTTGCGCTCCCGCGCTGTACACGGGCGTCTACATGCCCGCCGGGGAGGTGATCCCCGATTCGGGTGGATATGAAACCATCAGCGGCATTCCGATCAAGCCCACGCCCGGGCCCGGCAGTGTCCAGCCTCCGGCTTTTCCGAATGTCATCACCCAGTCGGGAGCGTATGCCATGGGCGGCATCTGCACGCTCGATATCTTCTACAAAGTGGAAAACCTTTCCGATAATCTGTGGCTGGAATTTCTCGTTGAGGACAACGTGATCATCACGTTCCCGGATAACGGCGACCAGTTGTTCTTCCCAGGCTGTCACGTGTTGCACTACGAACTCGGTCAGGTGCAGGAACAGATGGGCCCAGAAAAAGGCATCTGGACAATTTGCTTCGCCGCCGCGCCGGACAAGCAGATGACCATCTACTTCTATGAAAGTTTGATCCATGTGGACAAACACGAACAAATGACCCCGCCGTGGATCCCCCTCTCAACCACCACGGAGAACGGTCTGGCTTGCGCCCCCGCGGAATACACAGGCGTTTACGTGCCTGCCGGCAAGTAATAGGCTGGTATATCGGTAAACACAAACAGGCTGGAGGCGCAAGCCTCCAGCCTGTCCTTAATTGGACATGAAACACGCGGAACGCTTCCTGCCTGTTTTTCTATTTCTTTCCTTGCTGGCTGTCTATGGTCTGACCCTCGCCCCCGGCCTGACCTGGGCGAATAGCGGCGCGGACGGCGGCGACCTGATCGCGGCCGCCGCGACCGGGGGTGTTCCCCACCCGACCGGTTATCCCGTCTACCTGTTGCTGGCGCGCGCCTTCCAATACCTGCCCATCGGTTCGCTGGCCTTTCGCACCAACCTGCTATCGGCGCTGGCGGCGGCGGGCGCGTCTTTGCTGGTTTATGGACTGGTGACGCGCGCCCTTCCTTCGCGGAACCGTCTCGCGGGACTCGTCTCCGCCTACGCGTTCGGACTCTCCCCCCTGCTTTGGTCGCAGGCGGTCATCACCGAAGTGTATGCCCTGCACGCGTTCTTTGTGGCCCTCATCCTGTATTTGTCCACCGTCCCACCTCGGCTGACGCCCAAACAACTGGACGGCGCGCTCGGATTGGCCTTTGGGCTGTCCCTGGGGAATCACGTCACGACGATTTTGCTCCTGCCCGTCATTTTGTTCTCGACCGTTTCGCGCCAGGATGTTCGCTGGCAGTTGGATGTCCGTTCCCTGCTTCGCCGCCTCGCCTGGTTGGGCGCGGGCCTGCTGGCCTACCTCATGCTCCCCTTGCGCGCCGCTTCGCATCCGCCCGTCAACTGGGGGAATCCTGTCACGCTGAAAAATTTTGGCTGGCTGGTCTCCGCGCGCCTCTACCAGGATGAAGTCTTTGCGCTGACCCTGCCCTCCCTCTGGGAGCGCCTCCAGTCCGCGGCCGCGTTGTTGCTCGACCAGTTCGGGATTTTTGGCCTGGTCGTCGCCCTGCTGAGACTGATCCTTTTCTTTCGCCCGTCGCCGCTGGTTCGCAATACGCTCTGGACGATGGCCGCGTTTTCCGTTTTTGCCATCGGATACGCCACCGACGATTCCTTCGTTTACCTGATTCCTCCCGCGTTGTGTTTTGCGGCCTGGATCGGCGCGGGCGTGGATGGCCTGACAGGGATGATTTCCCGTCGTCACCCAAAACTGGCGTGGGCGGCTGGCCTGGCGTTTCTTCTGTATCTCTTTGTCCTGGCTGGGGGACATTGGCCGCAAGTGGACGCCTCCCGCGACGCGCGCGCCGAACAATTTGGCGAACTGGTCATGGCGCAAATGCCTGCGGACACACTCGTCTTTGTAAGCGGGGACCAGGCCATCTTCTCCCTGTGGTATTTTCATTACGCCCTGCGCCAGCGCGCGGACCTGGCCGTGATCGCCGCCGACCTGCTTCAATTCGACTGGTACCAGGACACGCTAAAATCCACGTACCCCTCCCTCGTCGTCCCCGGCCCGTTTCCGTTCCCGGAGACGATCCTCTTCGCCAACCCCGGACGCCCGGTGTGTTACGTGGAATACGACGGGCAGGCGCTCATCCAATGTCCCTGATGTAAAAATATCTTCGCTGACGATCCCGTGCGCGCCGACAACGGCGCGCATCCTGATTCCTGGGGGTGGTAAAATAAATCTGACCACTGAAAACCGATCACTGATTACTGATCACTGAACATAGGAGTTCCCCATGCCCACACCTGTCATTGTTGACGCCATCCGCACGCCCGTCGGCGCGCTCGGAGGCATCCTCGCCTCGCTTCGCCCAGACGATTTGGCGGCTCTCGTTATAAAGGAAATTGTTGCGCGCTCCAAACTGGACCCCGCGCTGGTGGAGGAAGTCTACTTTGGGTGCGCCAACCAGGCGGGCGAGGACAACCGCAACGTGGCGCGCATGGCCGCGTTGCTCGCGGGATTGCCCGTCGAGGCCGCGGGAGTCACCGTCAACCGTCTGTGCGCCTCGGGGCTGGCGGCGATCAACTTCGCGTCCCGCGCGATCCGGGCGGGGGAGGGGGAGGTCTTTATCGCGGGCGGAGTCGAGTCCATGTCGCGCGCGCCGTATTCGTTTCCAAAAGCCGAGTCGGGTTATTCATTTGGAAATCTCACCGCCTACGACACCGCGCTGGGCTGGCGATACCCGAATCCAAAAATGAAGGAAATGCACGGCACCGACTCGATGGGCGAGACCGCCGAAAACATCGCCGCCGAGCGCCCGCACCTGACGCGTGAGAAACAGGACGCGTTCGCGGTGCGTTCGCATCAGCGCGCCATTGCCGCGATTGACTCGGGACGCTTCGCCGAGGAGATCGTGTCGGTTTCCATCCCGCAAAAAAAAGGCGACCCAAAATTGGTTGCCACAGACGAACGCCCGCGCCGCGATACTACGCTGGAGTCGCTGGCGAGGTTGAAGCCTGCTTTTAAGAAAGAGGGTGGCACGGTAACAGCGGGCAACTCGTCGGGATTGAACGACGGCGCGGCCGCGTTGCTCGTGATGAGCGAGGAAAAAGCCAAAGCGCTGGGACTCAAACCGCTGGCGCGCGTAGTGACCTCCGCCGCGGCGGGCGTGCCGCCGCGCGTCATGGGCTATGGCCCCGTCCCCGCGACGAAGAAAGCGCTGGAGCGCGCGGGATTGAAGATGGGCGACATTGGCCTTGTGGAACTCAACGAGGCCTTCGCGGTTCAGTCGCTGGCTGTTGTGGAAGACCTGAAAGTGGATCCCGAAATCGTCAACGTGAACGGCGGCGCGATTGCCATCGGTCATCCGCTGGGATGTTCGGGCGCGCGGCTCGCGACGACGCTTGTCCATGAGATGCGCCTGCGCGCGGAAAATGGTCAGCCCGTGAAATACGGACTCGCCACCTTATGCGTCGGCGTCGGTCAAGGCGAGGCGACCATCTTCGAGTGGATTGGATAAAACGTTCAATGTTCAACGTTGAACGTTTGAAAGCTCCCATGAAAAAACTTTTTCTTGTTTTCACCGTTTTTCTTTTCATTGCCGCTTGCACGCCCGAACCCATCCCTCCCACCGCGACCCAGCCGGTTGTCGTCAACCTGCCGCTGGTTGATTCCCCGCAACTGACCCAGTTTTATTTTCTCAACGAGAACGATGGTTGGGGCGAGACCGAATCTCAAATCGTCCGCACGAACGACGGCGGCGTCACCTGGCACAACGCCACACCTCCCGCGCAGGCGCAATTTGGGTACGCGCCTTACCTCTTCCTCGACGCGCAGACCGCCTGGATTTTAATTTCCTCGGCCGACTACACCACTGGCGCGCTCTATCACACAACGGACGGCGGCTCCACCTGGACCTCGAGCGCGGTCCCGTTTGCGTACGGCAGTTTGCAATTTCTCGATTCCAGCAATGGCTTCGTGCTTGCCTCGCTTGGCGCGGGTGCAGGTTCGCAGGCTGTGGCGCTCTACCAGACCTCCGACGCGGGTGCGAACTGGACGCGCGTCTTCATCAACGATCCCAACGACCCCGACGCAAATGACAGCCTGCCCCTCGGCGGGCAGAAATATGGCCTCACCTTCCTCGATGCCTCGCGCGGCTGGGTGGGCGGTTCCGTTCCCGTGGACAACTACATCTACCTGTATC
>CAYJLS010000065.1:18206-21551 GCA_964371065.1 uncultured Anaerolineaceae bacterium
ACTTTCAGCGACGGCGTCGCCTGGGGCGGGGGGCAATTCTACGTCACGCGCGACGCGGGGCAATCCTGGGGCGCGCTCACGCCCAACCAGGATTTCACCGCCTCGCTCGGCTCGTTCCAGTTCGCCAGTCCTCTCATCGGCTGGGCGCTGACGACCAACGAAGCCTCCGACCCCTCGCTCTACAAGACGACGGACGGCGGCGCGACCTGGACCTTGCTGATCCCGTAGGATGCGGACATGCCTCGCTCGCTGAAAGTTTTCGCGCTCTCGCTTCTTTTCTGGACTTCGGCCTGCTCCGCCTCTTCGATCTTTTCCCTCACCCCAACCTCCACCCCCTACCTCTACCCGACGGCGGAGACTCCCAACGTCCCCGCGCTGACGGTGGAGAGCCTCGGAAATGCCGAATTCACCCTACCGGGTCTTGATAATGCCTTGTACGTTTATCAATTTGTAGACGGAAAATATACTTCGGGTGGCGACTCATCCATGCCCGGTTATGCCAGTTTGTCCCTGCTGGACTTTTATGCCTTTGGCGACCTGAACGAAGACGGCGTGAACGACGCGGCGGTGCTTATTGCCGAAAATTACGGCGGGACGGGTGTCTTCGTCTCGGTGAACGCGGTGCTGAACGAGAACGGCCTGCCGCGTCACGCGGCCTCGACCATGATTGACGACCGTCCGCAAATTAATGGGCTGGACATCCGCAACGGTGAGATATTTTTAGAGGCGATCGTTCACGCCGCCGATGATCCCGCCTGTTGCCCCGAACAGGCCGTTACGCGCTCATACCAATTAAGCGGCGCATCGCTGACGTTGATACACGCCACCTCGCGTCTATCCAGCGGACAGGAGCGTGTCATTACCATCGAGTCACCGATGGACGGCGAGCAGGCCAGCGGCGCGCTCGTTATTAAGGGCAGTGTGACCATCGCACCGTTCGAGAACACGCTGAGTTTTCGCGTCTACAATGAGCAGGGCAACGAACTGGTCGCCGGGCCGATCATGGTCAGCGCGCCCGATTTGGGTGAGTCGGGCACTTTCACGGCCACCCTCGATTTAAGCGCCCTGCCGCCCGGCCGCGTCCGCATTGTGATTTCGGAACTCGGCGCGGCGGATGGCTCCATCCTTGCGCTGGATTCGGTGGAAGTGGTTGTGAGGTAATTGTTGCGTGTTTTATCCGCGTCGCGTCCGCCGCGCGAAGAGGAAGAGAGTGAGGATCAAGATCGAGACGAGGAGGAACCAAAGCCCAAAGGAAGGAATCGGCTCATTTAACGGAAGCAGGCTGGGGGTCGGGGTGAACGAGGCGAGGGGCGCGGCAGACGGCGTGGGGGTCGCGGTCACGTTTTCAGCGGGGAGCGGCGCGTCATCCAAGTCATACAAAAAAGCAACGAGGGCGCGGTATTCGTCATCGGTCAGCAAGCCGGGATCCTGCGGCGGGTGGGTGGCGCGCAAATATTCGAAGAGCGAGTCGGGCGAGTAGCGCGCCGGCAGCCCAACGCTCGCCAGCGGCGAGACAACGGTGGGGATGGGGAAACTGTCGTCGGCGTAGCGTCCGCTGTGACAACCGCGCGCCCAGCAGTTCTGGTGATCGGTTTCCCATTGGAGGCGAAACTTGTCGGTGAGACCCTGGCCCGCGTCGCCGTGACAGGGCATGCAGTGATGCCAGAAGGTGTGGCGTCCGAGCTCGAGTTGGGTGGGATGCTCGGGAAGCGGCGGCTCGGCGAAGGGATCGTAGGTTGCGGTGGATGTGGCGGACTGCGCCTGAACCGGGGGGAGACAAACCGATGCCAGGCCGATGAGCAAAACGGCCGGCAGGCTGATGGTGAGAAATGTTTTGGCGTTCATGGTTTGCAACTTTGATCGCGGTTCGTAGTATATGCCAAATTCGGGATAAAATAGGGTTATGCGGAAACAAAAGTTTTATGTTGTCTGGAAAGGGCGCAAGCCGGGTATCTACACCGTGTGGGCGGATTGCGAGTCGCAGGTGAAGGGCTTCGAGGGCGCGCAGTACAAGGCCTTCGAAAGCCGCGAGGCGGCCAAGATCGCGTTCAAAGGAAAGTACGAGGATTTCAAAGGCAAGGCGCAGGCGGTGCGCCAGTGGCTGTTCACCCCGAACCCGCCCATGCTCCCCAGCCTGTGCGTGGACGCGGCCTGCTCGGGCTCGCCGGGCCCGCTGGAATATCGCGGCGTCAACACCGAGACGGGCGAGCAGGTCTTCCGCGCGGGTCCCTTCCCCGGCGGGACCAACAACGTGGGAGAGTTTCTTGCCATCGTGCGCGGCATGGAATGGCTGGCCAGGAACAAACACGACTGGGTCATCTACTCGGATTCGGAGACCGCCGTCTCGTGGGTGCGGGCGCGCAAGTGCAACACCAAACTGCCTCGTATCCCATCCAACGCCATGCTGTTCCAACTGATCGCGCGGGCGGAGGAGAGTTTGAAGGATTTCAGGTCCTTCCGAATTATGAGGTGGGATACGAAAGCGTGGGGCGAGAATCCCGCCGATTTTGGGAGGAAGTGAGATAAAGGATGAAGGATGAGAGATGAAGGATGAAGCAAGCAGGTTGACGGATCATTTGGATCCGCTTGCACCGAAACATAAGAAACGGATTGAAATATGCCCGACGAAATCAAAAAAATCCTGCGCGAGTTAAAGAAGGGACTGATCAAGATCTACGGCGACCAATTGAAGGCCGTGTACCTCTTCGGCTCCTACGCGCGCGGCGAAGCTCATCCGCCCGATTCGGATATTGACGTGATGATCGTATTGAAGGGGGAGTTCGATCACCGGGAAGAGGATAGGCGCTCTTCGGATCTAATCGCCTCCCTGTGTTTGGAAAATGATGTTCTAATCTCCTGGAGGTTTGTATCCGAAACCTATTACGCGCAAAGCGGCATGCCTTTAATGATCAATGTTCGGAAAGAGGGAGTGGCTGTATGATTTCTGCCTCCGTCCAACGATTGCTTGATCTTGCAGATGAGAGCCACCAAACCGCCAAAAATATAATGGACGCGGGCTCTGCGCGTTTTTCTGCCGCCCAGTCGTATTACACCATGTTCTATCTGGTGGAGGCCTTACTACTATCGAAGGGATTGACTTTTTCGAGCCATTCGGCGGTTGTCGCGGCATACGGAAAAGAATTTTCCAAAACAGGACTGCTCGATCCAAAATTCCATCGCCGCATCATTGTCACGCAAAAACGCCGCGAAGTGGGACATTACGGCGATGAAAACGAGGGAGTAACAGACGAGGAAGCCGGGGAATCCTTTCAATGGGCGGAAGAGTTTATACAAGCTGTGAAAGAATACCTGGGATCGCAGTCCAGCTAACCGCATAAAAGAATA
>CAYJLS010000066.1:0-21320 GCA_964371065.1 uncultured Anaerolineaceae bacterium
TCAGCAGTCCAACTGCTGACGGAAACACGGAACTTATTTTTACACAAGTCCTAAAGGTCGAACACCGGCCCGTCTTTGCACGCCAGTTCCATCCCCCGTTTGACATCCACCGAACAGACCCCGCAATCCGCGAGACCGCCGCACGGCATGGGCGTGACAATTAACGCCTGCGCCTCACGCGGGACCTCTAACTGGTCGCCGCTTCGGACGCGTTCGCGCCACCCGGGCAGGGATTCGCGCGGCACGGCCAGCGCGAGATAATCAGCCCAATCGCTCACTTCGGCGAACGCGGCCAGCGGACGGATCTCCACATCCGCGGGCAGGCCATCGGGCGGGTCGTCGCAGACGAGGGAGAGGGCCGCGCCCTGCGCCTGCGCGGGTGGGATGAGTCCCAGCAGGTACGCGGGAGTCACATCCAGCACGGCCAGCGCTACGCGGCGGGCGGAGGCGGGCAGGGCAAATCCGCGTCCAAGCGGGCCGCGC
This sequence comes from uncultured Anaerolineaceae bacterium, assembly GCA_964371065.1. Classification (GTDB taxonomy): domain Bacteria; phylum Chloroflexota; class Anaerolineae; order Anaerolineales; family Villigracilaceae; genus Denitrolinea. The sequence goes on from CAYJLS010000066.1 coordinate 484, forward strand.
AGGGCGAGGGCGAGGCCGGGGTTCCAGCCAGGCGGCAAGGGGGAGGCGGCGAGGAAACCTTCGGCGGAGTCCCCGGCTGGGAAAACAGGAACCGCCAGGGGGTCGCGCGAGGCGGGGTCGTGAGCGAGCAGGTATTGCCCGGGCGCGGGGATCAGAGTCCGCGGGCAGGCAATCCGTGCGGCGGCGCGTCGGCCATCCAAAAAGCGTTCGAGAATGCGTCCCTCGGTCATGCGGGCATGTTAACACGGTTGGTGCGGCGGGACAAGCGCAAACGGGTATAATTCGGGACAGTTAACTTTTATTTCGGAGGATTCCATGAACATTGCATCCCTGTTTCAAGCCATCGCCAGCTTTGCCTGGCTGGTTTTCCTCGGGCTGATCGCCATGCTCGTCATGCGCGCTTCGCGCCGCCAGCCCACGCGCGGGGTAACAACCGGCGTGATTGTCGTACTGGTGTTTGCCATCCTTGCCACAACGCTGGGCGCGGGATTAGTATTCATCGAACCGTACGAGACCGGCGTGGTGGTCTCGATCCTTTCGCAGGGCGGCATGCGAGCCGAGCCGATGCAATCGGGACTGCACTGGATCGTGCCGTTCGTGGAGCGGGTGGAGCGCTACCCGATCTCCATTCAGACGTTCACGATGGCGCGCACGGAAGCAGAGGGAGAGACGCTGGGCGTGCTTACGGTCGAAGCCCGCACCTCGGATGGTCAGCGCATCTGGGTGGATTCGTCTGTCATCTATCAAATCGAGCCTTCGGTGGTGACCACCATTCACAAGGAATGGCAACACCGCTACCAGGAGGACCTGATCCTGCCGCAGGCGCGCGGCATCATCCGCGACGCGGTCTCACAATATCGCGTGGACGAGGTGTTAAGCTCCAAACGATTCGACATGGCGAATCAGATCACCCAGGAGTTGGAAGAAGTGATGTTGGCAAACGGCCTGACGCTCGTGGATTTCGTCCTGCGCGATATCACCTTCACCGAGGAATACGCCCAGTCCATCGAGCAGAAGCAGATTGCCGAACAGCAGGCCCTGCAAGCCAAGTTCGTGGTCGAATCAAAGAAACAGGAAGCCGAACAGGCGCGGCAGATCGCGCAAGGCCAGGCCGACGCGGCCGTGATCGCGGCCAAGGGCGCGGCCGAGGCGCGCATCCTCCAGGCGGAGGCGGAAGCCAAGGCCAACGATTTGATCGCCGCCTCCCTGGCAGGACGCCCCGAACTGTTGACGTGGTTGTACATCAACAAACTCGCGCCGAGCATCCAGGTGATGTTGCTTCCCAGCAACGCGCCGTTCCTGTTCCCGTTGCCGGACGTGATCACGCAATAGTCAGTCATCAGTAATCAGTGATCAGTGAGTAGTGAGCAGTGATCAGTCAGAGGTCGGTGAGCGGGAGCCGCTGGCCGACCTCTGTTTAATTTTAGGAGAGGCGTGAATTCTCATCATCCATCCGGGCGACAGATTCGCCTGACCAGCCTGTCCGCTTGCGCGGGCTGAGCGTCGAAACTCAACGCGGAGACGCTGGCGCAGGTTCTGCGCCCAATGCAGGAGATGTTCAAACCCGCAGATTATCCCGACTTGCTGGTGGGACTCGACGGTCCCGACGACGCGGCGGTCTGGCGGCTGGACGACGCGCGGGCTCTCGTGGTTACGACAGATTTCTTCACCCCGATCGTGGACGAAGCCTACGACTACGGCGCCATCGCGGCCGCCAACAGCCTTTCGGATGTGTATGCCATGGGCGGCAGGCCGTTCCTGGCGTTGAACGTGGCGGCCATGCCGGATGACCTGCCCATCGAGATCACATCCGAGATTTTGCGCGGCGGCGCGGAGAAGGCGCGCGAAGCGGGCGTGGTCATCGCGGGCGGGCACACCGTCAAGGATAAGGAGCCGAAATACGGACTCGTCGTCGTCGGCTTCGTGGATCCGAATCGAATGCTTACCAAGAGTGGACTCAAGGTGGGCGACGCGCTGGCTCTGACGAAGCCGCTCGGCTTCGGTGTGACGACCACCGCCCTGAAAGGAGAACGAGCCGAGGCCGAGGATGTGCGCGAGGTCGTCACCTGGATGTCACGGCTGAACAAGTCCGCCTCGGAACTGGCAATCGAGTTCAACTTGCGCGGCGGGACGGACATCACTGGCTACAGCCTGCTCGGTCACAGCATGGAGATGGCGAACGCTTCGGGCGTGTCACTCCACCTGGATTATGGCAGAATTCCGTTCGTCAGCGCAGCGCGCAAGTACGCAGAAATGGGCGCCTTTCCGGGCGGCGCGTTCGACAACCGCGCATATTTTGGGCCTGATGTAAAATTTGCAAAGGAATTGGATGAACCCTCAGAAATGCTGCTCTACGACCCGCAGACCAGCGGAGGACTTTTGCTCGGTGTGCCGCAGGAAAAACTGTCCGCGTTTTTAAAGCGCGCAGAAGAAATTGAGCAACCAGTGTGGGTAATTGGCAAGGTTCATCAGGGAAAAGGAATTATGGTAACGTGAGACGTACATGGATATTCAGTTTTTTAGTATTATTTGGCTGATGGGCGCATCAGACCATCAGAAAGGCAAACAATGAGTTCCTGGAACGAAATACTGATCATTGCGTTATTGATCCTTGTAAATGGCATCCTGTCAATGTCTGAAGCGGCGCTGATGGCATCGCGCAAAGCACGATTGCAACAACAGGTTAACGAAGGAGATCATGCTTCGCAAACCGCTCTGGATTTGCTAAAAAAGCCAAACATTTTTCTTTCGACCGTCCAAATTGGCATCACCCTTATTTCAGTGCTGGCAGGCGCATTTGGTGGGGCCACCCTGGCAGAATTCCTGGCAGTTGAAATCGCAAAAATTCCCATCCTCGAGATTTATAGCGAATCGCTGGCGCTGGGCTTTGTTGTTTTGATTATCACCCTCCTGACCATCTGGTTAGGTGAATTGGTTCCCAAGCGGCTCGGCTTACACCGACCGGAAACGATCGCGCGCGTTGTCGCCAGACCAATGTTATTCATATCCAGAATATTTTCGCCATTAATCAAAATCATTAGCTGGTCAACCGATCTTGTCTTGCGTTTGATGGGGATACATGCCTCCGAGGAACAGCCCGTGACGGAGGAGGAATTACAGGTTCTGCTCGACCAGGGCACGCGGGCGGGAGTCTTCGAGGAGTCCGAACAGGATATGATCGAGGGCGTGTTCAGCATCGGCGACCAGCGCGTCTACTCGCTGATGACGCCGCGCACCGAGATCGTCTGGCTGGAAGTGAACGATCCGCCCGAGGAGATCCGCAAGAAGATCGCCGAATGCCCGTATTCCCGCTTCCCCGTCCGCGATGGTTCGCTGGAAAACGTGGTGGGGGTCGTCCGTGCCCGCGACCTGTTGCTGACCAATCTGGCAGGCGAAAAAATCAACCTGAGGCACAACCTGCATCCTGCCATCTACATCCCCGAATCCGCACAGGTTTCGCAGGCGCTGGAAATGTTCAAGGGCGGCAAAGCCGAGTTAATGCTGGTGGTGGACGAGTTCGGCGCGGTGCAGGGACTAATCACACTCAACGACATCCTTTCCGAGATTGTCGAAGGCATCGGCACCGATGAGCCGGAGGCCACCCAACGACAGGACGGTTCCTGGCTGTTGGACGGCATGCTCCCGGTGGATGACTTCAAGGAAATATTCGGCCTGCGCGACCTGCCCGAAGAGGATGGTTACGAAACGCTCGGCGGCTTTGTCATGTTCTCGCTGGGACGCATCCCACAGACCTCCGACCGCTTCGAGTGGAACGGTTTGCAATTCGAGGTGATGGACATGGACGCCCGCCGCGTCGACAAGGTGCTGGTCGCAACGACTGGAAAACCTGTCGCGCCAAAGGACGAGGACGCCTCTAAATAAGCGATGCGTATTACGTGTTGCGTGTTGCGTAACCCGTGTTCTGCGATGCGACAGCTATAGCCTCAGTAGATGAAAAATTGCGCTATAGCAGCGCTTCCTGGCGTCGGGCGGATGACTAAAGTCATTACTACGTGGAGGAAACGCAAGCCATGTAGTGACGATTTCAATCGTCAATTTTCATCTACTGAGCCTTTCAGATAATGATAACGATCAAAAAAAAAACGGAGGAAGCATGACCGCTTACGTGATTGTTGATATCGAAGTGACCGATCCCGAAGGGTACAAGGAATACGTCAAAGCCGCGCCTGCCACACTTGCAGTGTACGGTGGCCGCTACATCGCGCGCGGCGGCGCGAACGAGACCCTCGAGGGGGAGTGGCGCGCCAACCGGCTGGTCATCCTGGAATTCCCATCCACCGGGCAGGCTAAAGCCTGGTTGACGTCCCCGGAATACGCGCCCGCACGCGCCCTGCGCCACAAGTACGCGCACACCAACATGGTTGTTGTAGAAGGCGCCGCGCCTTAAAATCGCCTAATTTTTCGATGGTATAATCCCGCCCGATGAGTCCAGAAACCGATAACAAAAAAACAAAAATATGCCCCACCTGCGGCACGCGCCTGAGCGATAATGCCACGCGTTGCCTGGTATGCGGCGCCGAGTTGACGGCGAAAGCCTCGGCCCCGGTCAAAAAGACCGAGAAGGCCTCCCTGCAGGCCGGGCGCATGCCCGAGATCACGCTCAGCCTGCCGGCCGCGCTCGGCGCGCTGGTGGTTATCCTGCTGATCGGCGCGGCGGTCGTCTTTGGCGCGTTACGGGCCACCAACCGCGTCGTAGACCCGACCGCCGTTCCCACCGCCACCGAGACTCCCACCGTCACGCCGACCGCCACCGAGGTTTTCACAGTCACGCCGTCGCCAACCGCAACCGAGTTACCGCCCTTCCCTTACACTGTCGCGGCCGGAGATACCTGCGGCGGGATCGCATTCACATTTCACGTTTCGGTCCAAAGCATCATTATCATGAATAACCTGGACGCCGCCTGCGTGACCCTGCGCATCGGGCAAGTCATCAACGTCCCTTACCCGACGCCCACGCCGCCTCCCCCGCCCACCAGCACACTGGAACCGGGCGAGGCCACCAAAGCCGCCTGCGCGACCGCCAGTTATACCGTGCAGGCCAATGACACACTCTCCAGCATTGCGGCCAACTACAACGTCTCGATGGCCTCCATCCGTGAATTCAACAACCTGCCCACCGACAACGTGCTTCTCGGACAAACCCTGCTGATCCCGTTATGCAATCGCGCACCGGATCCCAACCAGCCGACTCTCACGCCCACCCCTCCGCCGCCCTACCCAGCCCCCAACCTGCTCCTGCCCATTGACGGCGCGGCCTTCACCCTCGCCCACGATGTCGTGACCCTGCAATGGGCCTCCCTCGGCGTCCTGCGCGACGGCGAGGCCTACCAGGTCATCATCGAAGATGTGACCGCCGACCAGGGCCGCCGCATCCTGGAATATGTCACCGACACCAGCTTCATCATCCCAACCACGTTCCGCCCGAACGATAACGTGGCGCACATCATGCGCTGGTGGGTCGTCCCCGTCCGCCAGACCAGCGTAGATGACCAGGGACAGCCCATCTGGACGCCAGCCGGCGCAGCCAGCGAAAAGCGGGACTTCACCTGGGTCGGCACAGTAATCGAAAACACGCCCGCCCCTTAATCTCCACAACAACGACCCCATCCCCGTGCGACTCTTTGTCATGCGGGGATGTTTTTTCCTCCGCGCGGAGCAAACATGAATAACATCCTCAAAAATTGGAGTGCGATCGCTCACGAATTCCCGCGCACTTTCTGGATCATCGTGACCACCACCTTTATTGACCGTCTTGGCGGCTCGATGCTTTTCCCTTTTTTCGCGTTCTACATCACCAAACGTTTCGAAGTGGGAATGAGCGATGTCGGCTGGCTATTCCTGATCTTCTCGATCACAAGTTTCATCGGGAGTTTCATGGGCGGCGCGTTGACCGACCGTTTCGGCCGCCGCAAGATGATCATCTTCAGCCTCGTCGCATCTTCGTTAAGCACCGCCGCGATGGGACTGGTGAATACGCTCCAGGGTTTTTACATCATCGGAATCGTCTCCGGACTCTTCACCGATGTTGGCGGACCTGCCCAACAGGCTCTCATGGCCGACATCCTGCCCGAAGAGAAACGCGCCCAGGGCTTCGGGATCATCCGCGTGACCTTCAACCTGGCCGTCGTCTTCGGGCCGATCATCGGCGGACTGGTGGCGGCGCGCTCGTACACAGCCCTGTTCCTCATGGACGCGGTCATCAGCCTCATCTCCGCCACGATTGTCTACTTCGCCGTCCCGGAGACCAAGCCTGCGCTGCGCGCGCACGAGGTACCCGAATCCTTCGGAAAGACTCTCATCGGATACGGAAGTGTCTTGCGCAATCGCCTGTTCGTCTTCTTCATCTTTGCCTGCCTGCTTTCCGGGTTGGTGTATATGAATATGAACACCACGCTGGGCGTCTTCCTCAGGGACAACTACGGCATTCCCGAAGACGGATACGCGTACATCCTCAGTATCAACGCCGCCATGGTTGTACTCTTCCAGTTCTGGATCACGCGACGCATCGAGAAACTTCCGCCCATGCTGATGATGGCTGTGGGAACAACATTCTACGCCATTGGCTTTGCCATGTACGGCTTCGTCAGCAACTATGGAATGTTCATCCTGGCGATGGTCGTCATCACCATCGGTGAGATGCTGGTCGCGCCCGTCGGACAGGCGCTGGTGGTCAGCTTTGCGCCCGAGCAAATGCGCGGTCGTTATAGCGCTGTCTTCGGCATCCTTGCCTGGGGCATGCCCTTTGCCATCGGCCCATTGCTGGCGGGCCAGATCATGGACGGTCCCAACCCGAACTGGCTTTGGTATGCCTGCGGCATCGTTGGGATGCTATCGGTGTTGAGCTACCTGGTCTTGCACCGGTTCCATCGTCCGGCCGTGGAAGCAGAAGGCCAACCGACCGAAGTCTCGTCCCCCGCTTAACGCATCCCCTCTCGCGAACGCCCCTGCCCCACAAGAGACAGGGGCGTTTCAATTCACACACGCCCACCTACGTCGCGACGCGAGCGTGGAAGCCATAAAATAAAAACTCCCGAAGCCTTTTCAACTTCGGGAGTTCATCTCTTTTACGCGGGCTGGCTTGCCTTCACCACCGCGTCTTCCAGCATCTTCGTCGTCACCGACTTGGGACGCTCGATGGGCTGACCCAGCGCGCGTGCCCAGACGTAGTTGGCGGTCACACCCAGGGCGCGCCCGACACCGAACAACACGGTGTAGAAATCGAACTCGCGCACGCCGTAGTAATACTGCAACGTACCAGAGATCGCGTCCACGTTCGGCGCGGGATTCTTGGCCTTGCCCTGCTCTTTCAGCACGGCGGGGACGACATCGAAGACTAGATCCGCCAAGCGGACGAGTTCGTCGTCGGGGAAGCGCGCTTTGGCAAATTCCATCTGCGCGGTGAAGCGCGGATCCGGCACGCGCAGGACGGCATGTCCGTAGCCGGGGATCACCTTGCCGCTGTTGAGCGTGTCCCAGGCGAATTTGTACAGGTCGTCGCGCGAGGGGACGCCGCCGAATTTCTGGCGCACATCCAATAGCCAGCCAAGACACTCCTGGTTGGCGAGACCATGCAAAGGTCCCGCGAGACCGCTCAGTCCTGCCGAGAAGGCGAAGTAGATGTCCGAGAGTGAGGAACCCACCAAATGCGTCGCGTGCGCGCTGACGTTCCCCGACTCGTGATCGGAATGCAGGGCGAAGTACAGCCGCGATAGTTCGGCGTAACCCTTCTTGTCCGAGACTTTCATCATGCGGGCGAAGTTGGCCCCGTAATCCAATTTGGGGTTATATCTCGGCTTGGATTTCTCGCCAAAATATTTCATACGATAAATGAACGCGGCGATGACGGGAAGTTTCGCCGTCAGGTCGAGGCTGTCCTCCAGCGCAGGTTCCCAATAGGAGTCTTTCTTCATGCCCTCGTGATATTTTTTCGTGAAGGCCGAATCGTGCGCCATCACCATGACCGCCTGCGAAAGCAGGATCATCGGATGGATTTCGTTCGGCATCACTTTGAGCATCTTGTGAACGTAATCGGGAATCTCGGCGCGCTTCGCCCATTCGGCTTCCACTTCGAGTGCCTGCTCTTTGGTGGGAACTTCGCCAATCATCAACAGGTAATACAGCCCACCCACCAGCGGCATTTTTGTGCCGCGCGCTTTGGGGAGCGCTTTCAACACTTCGGGGATGGACATGCCGCGAAAACGGATGCCCTCCGCGGGGTCCACGAAGGAAACGTCGGTCAGCAGGGACTTGATGTCGCGCATCCCGCCCACGATCTGTCCGACCGTCACGTGATCCACCACTACGTCGGCATGGTCTTTCGCCAGCGACTTAATGCGTTCGCGCCAGGCGGGCAATTGCGCGGCGATTTTCTCGTGCAAAATCATGTGTTACCTCCAAAAATGATTCTGTCATTGCGACCTTCGGGAAGCAATCCCCCAGCTACCTGAGGAGATTGCTTCGTCGGGAAGATCACCCTCCTCGCAATGACGGGTTAGATACTCACCAATTTCTTCAACGCCTCGTGCGTTTCCTTCACCGACGCGGCGGATTTTTCGAACATGGCCTTTTCATCGGCATCGAATTTGTATTCGATGATTCTTTCCATGCCGCCCGCGCCGAGCATCACCGGCACGCCGAAGTACATGTCGTTCAAGCCGTATTCGCCCTGCATGTATGCCGCACATGGCACAATTAGTTTCTTATCTTTCAGGATCGCTTCGGCCATCTGCGTGACAGCCGCCGAGGGCGCATAATACGCCGAACCGGTCTTGAGCAAATTGACGATCTCGCCGCCGCCCTTGCGTGTGCGATTGACAATGGCTTCCAGTTTATCGGCGGGCAGATAATCGCGCAGGGGAATGCCCGCGATATTCGAGTGACGCGTCAGCGGCACCATCTCGTCGCCGTGGCCGCCCAGCACGTAGCACTGGATATTTTCCACGCTCACGCCCGTCTCCAGCGCGACGAAAGCGCGCATGCGCGCCGAGTCGAGGATGCCCGCCTGCCCCACCACGCGCTCGCGCGGCAGGCCGGTCTTCTTCAACGTGAGATAGGCCATCGTATCGAGCGGATTGGTCAGCACGATGTAGATCGCATCGGGCGAATGCTTCAGCGTCTCGGCGGCGGCCGTCCCCACAATCCCCGCGTTGATCGTCAACAGGTCGTCGCGGCTCATGCCGGGTTTGCGCGCCACGCCCGCGGTGATGATGACAATGTCCGAGTTCTTCGTGTCGGCATAATCGTTCGTGCCGACGATCTGCGCGTCCTTGCCAATGATCGGCATGGCTTCCAGCAGGTCGAGTCCCTTGCCCTGCGGCATGCCCTCCACCACGTCCACGAGCACCACATCGGCCAGTTCGCGCTCCGCCAGCCAATGGGCCGCGGTGGAGCCGGTCATGCCTGCGCCGATAATCGAGATTTTGTTCATCTTTCCTCCGATTGGTCTATTTGATGCTGGATTTTAGTCCAGACATGCGTACACGAAAAGATTAATTTGTCACTTTTTTGGACAGCAAAGGGATGATATTTTGACGAAAAAGAGACTCACCCGACCGATTCGGAAAAGTCTCTCCTCGCTTCTTTCTGGACCCTTCGACTGCCGCTCAGGGCAAGCTTTAGCCGGACTCCGCTTCGAGGAAGCGAGTCGCCTGGATGGCTGCCGCGGCGCCCATTCCCGCGGACGTGACCACCTGCCGAAAATGCGGGTCCGCCGCCTCGCCCGCCGCGAACACACCCGGGACGCTGGTCCGCATCAACATGTCCGCTTCGATATAACCGTGCGAATCCAGTTTCAGTTGGTCTTTGAATATCTCGGTATTGGGCGTGTGACCGACGAAGATGAAAATACCGTCCGTTTCGAAGGTGGATTGCCCGCCCGTCTGGTTGTTCTTCAGCCGCACGGACTCCACCTTGTCCGCGCCGAGTATCTCGGTCACGACCGTATTCCAGATGAAACTGATCTTCGGATGTTCCGTGGCGCGCTTTTGCAGGATCGCGCCGGCGCGCAATTCCGCGCGGCGATGGACGATGGTCACGGAGCTGGCGTAGCGCGTCAGGAACAAGGCTTCCTCCAGCGCGCTGTCCCCGCCGCCGACCACGACCACTTTTTTATCCTTGAAGAACGCCCCGTCGCAGGTGGCACAGTACGAGACGCCGCGCCCGGTCAGGGACTCCTCGCCCGGCACGTTCAAGTGGACAGGATCGGCGCCCGTCGTCACGATCAGCGTATCGGTCTCGTACGCGCCCGCCTCGCCCTGGATTTTGAACGGACGCGCCGACAGGTCAACTTTGTTCGCCGTGTCGAATTCGACGCGCGTCCCGAAGCGTTCGGCCTGCTTCTGGAACAACTCGCCCAACTGCGCCCCGCCCACGCCCTCCGGGAAACCGGGATAATTCTCGATGGTGAAGGTCAGCGCGGCCTGGCCGCCGAGTTGCGCGCCGGTCAACAGCAGGGGCGCGAGTTCCGCGCGCGCCGCGTAGAGCGCGGCCGCAAGTCCCGCTGGCCCCGAACCGAGGATCAACATCTTTACATGGTTTTCATTGGTCGCCATTTATTTTTCCTGAACTTTTGTGATTTTTGTCATTTTACCAGACAACCCATCTCCCCGTCTTATTACCAAATCGTTCAGCGGACGTCATCCGAACGGTTGAGACTGCGCGCCATCCTGGACGGATCATAACAGACCACCTGGTTACGTTTGATCTTGGCAGAGTACAAGGCCTTGTCGGCCGCGGTCAGCAATTCATCGGGACCCCGCGCCTGGTCCGGGAAGGTGGCGACGCCCAGCGAAAGAGTCGCGCCGATCTTTTTATCGCCAAAGGTGAATTCCATCATCGAGAAGGCCATCCGCCACTCTTCCGCGCGGGCAACCGCCACCTCCTGCGTGGCGCCGGGCATGACCACCAGCATCTCATCCCCGCCAAAACGGCAGGCAATGTCGCTGATGCGCGTATTTTCCAGCAGCATCGTCCCCAGCGTTTGCAGGACGGCGTCCCCAGCCTGGTGGCCGAAAGTATCGTTGATGTTCTTGAACAAGTCCACATCCATCATCACCACGCTGATGGGTTGCGAGTCGCGTTCAATGCGTGAGACTTCACGTTCCAGGGTCTCTTCCATGTAGCGGCGGTTGAACAGGCGCGTCATGCCGTCACGGATGGCTTCCTCGCGCAACTGATCCTGCAGAAGTTCAATCTCCGCCAATTGCGCCTGCAAGCGCGTGTTCATTACCCGCAGTTCGGAATCGACATGCTTGCGCTCGGTGATATCCTGTTGCATGGCGATAAAATGATCCACGTTTCCGTTTGCATCCAACGCCGGCGCGATCAATAAATGCGCCCAATACAACTCGCTGTTCTTTTTGCGGTTGAGCATCTCGAATTCCCAGGTTTCACCATTCGTGATCTTTTGCCACAATTTCTTATAAACATCTTCGGGGGTTTCTCCCGATTTCAAGATACGCGGGGTTTTTCCACGGACTTCTTCGAGCGAATATCCGGTGACGCGCATGAACCGATTATTCACATATTCAATCCGTCCTTCGGGGTCGGTAATCAAAATCATGGAAGGATTTTGCTCCACCGCATGGAAGAAGATCCGCAATTGCTCCTCGGCCTGCCTGCGCGCGCTGATATCGCTCCAGGTAGCGAGTTTCCCCATCAGCCGTCCCTGGCGGTCCCGCAGCGGAATGATCCTCAGTTCAACGTAGGAAAATGGCGCCCGCTCCAACTTAAGTTCGGTGCGGCCTTCGAAAGTCGCGTAGTGCGGGATGAGATCCGCCCAGCGGGAAAACACATCCTGCATTTGTTTTCCAAAGGGCGCACCCGCGCCGGGGTCGGCCAGTTCCATCGCCTTGGGGTTGATATCCACAATGCGACCCTGCGTATCCACCACCACAATCGCATCGTCCAGGTTCTCCACCAACACATCGCGGCTGGCCGGTACCAGGTCCATCATGCGATAGCCAAAGAAGCCATACGCCAGCAACAGGCCCGTCCCGGTAAAGGCAATAGGGGTCAGATCCAGGCCAGGCAGGGGATTCCAACCCAGCAACATCAAAAAATTTGCCAGCCACGGCAGGAGCGCCCCGCCCAGCATAATGCGCGTCTGACGGCGATAAAACTGTGGAGAGCGCATATGTGTGCGGAAGAGCAAAACCACACTGATCGCCATCAACCCGTAAGAATAAAGGGCAAAGATATAAAACCACGGTCCCCCGCTAAAAATCGCACTTTCATCCCATGTATGATTCGTACCAAAAAACAGGCCATGCAGTGGATCGGTCCACAGAAAAAGCAGGGTGAGCGCAGGGATGATCGAAAGTAGGATATAGGTGCGCTTCGTAAGCCAATCACCGCGTCCAATATAAATCTGCACCAGCACAAAGAAGGCCACAGGCGCAGAGATCACCCCAAAAAAAGTCATATACAACCAGAAGGCACGCGCCTGCACGGTAGTGGAAAGCCAGAGCGCTGCATACGTGAACGACCAAACCGCCAGCGACAGCATTAACGCGAGAAGGGCTAACGCACCCGGCGCGGCGCGGCGACGCCAGCCCAGCCACGCCACCAGCAGGGCGACCGCGCCGGACACCGTCAACCAGGTCGCGTAAGAGAAATTCATCCAGCAGCCTTGTCGGTAATTTCGAGCGCCCGATCCAGCACTGCGATACCCTCCTCCAACTGCGCTTCGTCAATGATCAGCGGCGGGATGATGAGAACCGTGTGCCAGTGCGTGTACAAAAACAAGCCCTGCTCGAGACAAAACTTTCGCAACGCGATCATTTCGGGCGATGACCCGTTCCACGGCGCCATCGGCTCCTTCGTCGTGCGGTCCTTGACCAACTCCAGGATGCCGAACAGCCCGATCGAGCGCACATCGCCGACGGAGGGATGCGCCTCGCCCAAATCGGACAACATACGCTTCAAAACCGGACCCAGGGTGGCCGCGCGCTCGACCAGCCGATCCTCCCGCATGACGCGGATGTTCGCCAGCGCGGCCGCCAGCGAGATCGGATGCGACGTGTACGTCAGCCCGGACTCGAAGACCTGCTCATCGAAGGCCGCCGCGATCTCCGGCTTCATCGCCACCGCGCCGAGCGGCGCGTACGCGGACGTGAGTCCTTTCGCCATCGTGATGATGTCTGGCACAACGTTCCAGTGATCCACCGCGAACCACTTCCCCGTCCGGCCAAATCCGCTCATCACCTCGTCCGCGATCATGAGGATGCCGTACTTGTCGCACAAGGCGCGCACGCCTTGCATATATCCATCCGGCGGGATGATGATCCCGTTCGTGCCAGTGACCGACTCCATCAAAATCGCGGCGACGGACTCCGGCCCCTCGTAGCGAATGATCTCTTCGAGATGGTTGAGATAATCCTGCGTAAATTCTTCTTCCGAGATATTCGGGTTTGTGCGATGGAAGGTGGAGCGATAACGATACGGGTCGAGGAAGTGGACAACGCCCGGCATCGTGCCGGGTTCCCACGCCTGGCGGCGCGGATCGCCGGTGGCAGCCATCGCGCCCATGGTCGCGCCGTGGTAGGAACGGTAGCGGGTGAGGATCTTGAAGCGTTGGCGCAGCCCCCTGCGGGTGGTGTAGCCGCGCGCCAGTTTGATGGCGTTCTCATTGGCGTCTGCCCCACCCAGCGTAAACAGGATCTTGCTGAGTTGGCCGCCGGGAGTCACGTCCGCGACCGCCTGGCTCGCCAGCGCGCGGATCTTCGTTGTCATGCCCGGCGCGGCGTACGGAAGTTCCGCGGCCTGCTCCTGCATGGCGCGGATGACGCGCTCGTCCCCGTGTCCGATGTTGACGCACATCGTCATCGAGTTGAAATCGAGATAGCGCTTGTCGTTCACGTCCCAGAAATAGACGCCTTTGGCGCGCTTGACCGCGATCGGATTCACTTTGGCCTGCGCCGACCAGGTATAGAAGACGTGTTCTTTGGAAAGAGACAGGATTTCGTTATCGGGAAGATCGAACACGGGGCCCTCGGTGTATCAACTTTTTTGCGTATCAATTAGAGATGCTATTTGGGCGAGCAATTTTTCGAGACTCATTGGCTCGCCGGAAATGACATTGGCGTCATTTTCAACATGAATGTGATGAGGAAAACCGTGTAACGATGGGAAATGGGGTGTGTTGTCCCACCTGCGGCGCAGTGTTTTGCGCTTTTCATCCATCCATTGGTAGTGATAATCCTGAATTAAAATACCCCCAGCGTCAATGACAAAATATTCGGCCAGTTCTAAAAAATCTCCGTTCAAAAGCTCGGCAATAACCCGAATGTATCCCTTGCGTTCGTCGGCAAAGCTCTCTCTGATGTGATAAGTTTTTACAATCGCGCTTGTGATTAATACCAGCCGGCAACGTTCCAGGTATTCAGCGGGGGTCATGCTTCGTCCCTTAAATATCCAAGTCGCTGCTGGCTGTCCAGGAACATCTTATAAAGGACATTCCACTCAAAATAGTCCATTTCGTCGCCAATTTTGCCGCCTTGGTAACGTTCGAAGAATTCTACTGAAGTCATGCCAAAACGTGACTCATACTCAGCCAATCGTGGGCGAAGACGTTCCAATTCGGCCACTTCGTGAGCAATTTGATCCTGAACAAGCTTCTCCAAGGCGTTTTGAACGAAAGGGGTATCCAGCCCAACACGCATGAGCCGCTCCAGCGAGTGAACACTTGCCATTGCCATTTTGACATCTCCTTGAACGATGGTGAGATTATACTATGACGGCGCGCTTGACCGCGATCGGATTCACTTTGGCCTGCGCCGACCAGGTGTAGAAGACGTGCTCTTTGGAAAGAGACAGGATCTCGTTATCGGGAAGATCGAACATGGTCACATCCTGATGAAAATTTTGAGAATCGTATCACAAATTCCTCAAAATAATCGTTTGCCAGTACAATGCAGAAAATGGACACACCCCTCCCCTATCAACGCATCGCCGTCATCGGTACCTCCGGCTCGGGAAAAACCACGCTCGCCCGGACGCTCGCGGCGCGGCTGGGATTGCCCCGCATCGAACTCGACGCGCTCTACTGGGAGCCAAACTGGACACCCGCCTTCGTGATGGACTTTCGCGCGCGCGTCGAAGAAGCCACCGACGCTCCCGCCTGGGTCGCGGACGGCAACTACCACACCTCGCGCGACATCGTTTGGAGACGCGCCGAAGCGCTCGTCTGGCTGGACTACGGGCTGTGGCTCAGCCTGGGACGGTTGTTGCGGCGGACGTGGCAGCGCGGCTTCACCCGCGAGGAATTGTGGAACGGCAACCGCGAAAACATCTGGAACCAACTGCAGGTCTGGTCGCAGGATTCGTTGATCCACTGGTTCTTCAAAACCTACTGGCGGCGCAAACGCGAAATCCCCATGCTTCTCGAATTGGAGGAGAACCAACATTTGAAAGTGTTTCACTTCCGCTCCCCGCGCGAGACGGAGAAGTGGCTGGGTAGTTTGGTGGTCTGGTAGTCTGGTGGTCTGGTGGTTTGGTGGTTTGGTAGTTTCATAGTTACTCAACTTTTCGATCACGCGACCACACAACCACGCGACTACCGAACTACGTAACCACATAACTACCCAACTACATAACTACGCAACACGCAACACGTTTCATCTTTCATCTTTCATCCTTTCCCCCCTGCCGATCAGCAGGGATACCCCCAGCGCGGACAGGATCGCAGCATAGCCAACCCACTCCAGCGAAAATTTCCACCAGTAGATCATCCCCAGCAGGGAATACGCCAATCCTGCCGCGGCAAGGACGCCCAAACGCAGGAGGTGGCGGCGCACAAGCGCGGGCGCGTCCTCGGGAGCTGAGGCGCGCAGGCGGCGCTCGAAGTCCGCGAGGTCCCAGGCAAAGAGCGCGCCGAGCGCGCCCGCCAGCATCCAGCCGGAGGGCAGGCCGATCCACAAGCCGTAGCCCGCGCCAGTCAACGCGGCGAACAGGCCGATGGACGGGAACCAGCGCCAGCGCTGGAACTGCGCGAAAGCCCACAGCGCGCCAAAGGCCAGTATCCCGCGCGTCCATTCGGAGAGGCCGGCAGCGTTATATCCCATGACAAGGGAGGCAACGCCAACGAGCAGGGAAACGTACAGCGGGAGGCGAATCAAAATAAGATCTCCACTTGAATATTGTACATCCAGAATCCCCAACCTGGGATGATATACTCCCCGCATGGATGTTTGCCACGGCCCATTACCCCCTCACGCCAAAGAAGGACTGCGTCTCTTCAACGCGGGCGAATACTTCGAAGCGCACGAGGCGCTGGAACTGGCCTGGCGCGAGGAGACGGGACAAGTCCGCAGGTTGTACCAGGGCATCCTGGAGACGGCGGTAACTTATCTGCACATCCAACGTGGGAATTACGTTGGCGCGGTCAAAGTGTATGATCGGAGTAGGAAGTGGCTGCGCACGTGGCCGGATGTCTGCTGTGGAGTGAACGTGGGCAAACTGCGCGCGGACCTGGATCAGGTCATCGCGGAAGTTCAACGGCTGGGGCCGGAGCGTATCGCGGAGTTTGACCCGTCCCTATTGAAGCCGGTCCTTTGGGATGAAAAATGAAGGCTGAAGAAACAACAAAAGACGAAGTACAACGGGAACGGGAAACACCGAAAAAACGGGTCTATGTCTGTGACCGATGCGGATGCGAGATGGTCGAGACAAACTGCAAAGTGGTCTGCCAGAACTGCGGCAACCGCTTCGACTGCTCGGATTTAAATATCTACTTTGATTAGGCGTTCCATCCCACCAGGAAGTCCTTCATCTTTCATCTTTCATCCTTCATCCTTCATCCTTCATCTTTCATCTTTCATCTTTCATCCTTCATCTTTGATCTTTCATCCTTCCCCCGGAGTTCCCATGTCCCCTCTCCCCTTTCAAAACAAAACCGCCCTCATCACAGGTTCTGGTCGCGGCATCGGCCGCACCATCGCTCTGTATTTCGCGCGCAACGGCGCGGACGTGATCGTCAACTTCTTCCGCAACCGCGCGCCCGCCGAACAGACCGCCCGCGAGATCGAGAAACTTGGCCGCCGCGCGCTCGTCGTCAAAGCGGACGTGGGCGAGA
Organism: uncultured Anaerolineaceae bacterium; assembly: GCA_964371065.1. Lineage (GTDB taxonomy): Bacteria > Chloroflexota > Anaerolineae > Anaerolineales > Villigracilaceae > Denitrolinea. Next base: position 17,576 of record CAYJLS010000066.1, read on the forward strand.
TCGAGAGCATCGAACATCTATTTGCAGAAGTGGAGCGGGAGTTCGGCGGACTGGACATCCTCGTCCACAACGCCGCCTCGGGCTACAACCGTCCCGCAATGGAGCAAAAGCCCAAAGGCTGGGACTGGACGATGAACATCAACGCGCGTGCCTTGCTGTTCGCGGCGCAACGCGCGGTCCCGTTGATGGAACGACGCGGCGGCGGAAGCATCGTCAGCATCACCAGCGCGGGGGCGGTGCGCGTCCTGCCGGATTACGTGGCCGTCGGCGCGTCGAAAGCCGCGCTCGAGTCGCTGACGCGTTACCTGGCCGTGGAACTCGCGCCGAAGAATATCGTCGTCAACGCGGTCTCGCCCGGGCTGGTCATAACAGACGCCATCACCCACTTCGACGCGATCAACACGGAAGCGGGCATCCTCGAAAAAGCAATCGCGAACACGCCCGCGGGCCGGCTGGTCACGCCCGGGGACGTGGCAGATGTCGTGGGATTCCTATGCTCACCCGCTGCGTCCATGATCCGCGGACAGGTCATTGTGGTGGATGGGGGTTATCTTCTACAGGGGAAACGGTAGAAAGGTAGAACGAGATAGTATCTCGTTTTACGGCTTCACGATGCGGAACGTCTGCGCACTTCGGTCGAAATCGGGCAGGCGCGCGAAGAGTTCGTTGTAGGGAGTCGCAAATCCCATGTACCAGACAGTTCCATTTTCCTGAACCAGGTAAACGACCAGTCCGGCGTTCACGCCATTGCCGGTGATATCGAAAACCACTCTGCGCGCTGGGTAGTCCCCAACCACAAAATCACTGCGCTCCATCAGGCGCGCGTCCCGGATCAGGTCGCCATAGACCAGGTCAATCGTTTTATCCAGGTCGGCGGCGGGCAATGGCTGTGAGATCGTTCCAAAAGTCGTATAGAGCAGATAAGCGCTCTGGGTCATATCCACCAATTTAAGAACGGAGTTGAGATTCTCAAGACTCCCGCTGGTAAAGATTTCCACGGATTTTAAATTAAGACTCTCCGACCAGGCCACATAACTCGGTGGGAACCAGATTTCCATGCCGGGCGCGGCCTCAGATTTAAACTGCTTCCAGCCTGCGGGAATCAGCGACTCGTAGGTGATGGGAGTGGGCGAAGGCGTGGGCAGGGGCGTTTCAGAGGGCAAAGGCGTGGCCGAAGGCGCGGGCGTAAAATTTGACTCAGGCACCACGTACGCCGCGGCCACCATCGAGTTCAACCACCAGTACCCGCCAATGAATAGACAGCCAATACACAGGAAAAGTATTCCCAGCGATCCCAACTGGGGGACGGTCATTCCCAAATAACGTTTTGCGCGTGTTCTACTCATGTCGGTCTCCTCGCATATTCTACTTCGTTTTCACACAGCCGGGATGCCCTGATTTTACCAACTTATGGACGCGTAAACATGGCAATTGAATTTAGACCGCAATACAAAAAAGCAGTAAAATTGCGCCCGCCCATGAAAAAGACAAACCCATCTCTTCCAACACTCGCAGTAATTTTCGCAGTAATGCTTTCGACGTTTTCATGCGCGCCAACGCAGAACGTGACCGCCTCCCCGACTCCCTGCCCTGCGACCCGGACTCCGCCCGCTTCATTCGACCCCACAGCGGTTCCCACGAAACCGGCGACTCAGACCGCGCGCCCCATCCCGCTCCCCGACTACCGCCAGCGTTTCCTCGACTCCCTGCCCGCCAACCCCGAAAGTTGCCTCCCCGACCACACCGCCGACGATCTCGGCGTTTATATCTATGACTTGAAAGATGATCGCGAACTGGTCTCGATCAACGCCGATACGCCCCTCCAGTTCGCGTCCGCCTTTAAGGGCCCGGTGCTGGTGTATTTTCTTTCCTCGTGCAGGCGCTACTGGGATCCATCCAGCGCGGACTGGAAGGAATATTTTCAAAACCTGGAGGCGGTGAAAAACGTTGAGCAGTTCGTAAGCCCTGAGTATGAAGTTGCGGTCGCCGAATATATTTCCAACCCTGAAAACTGGAAGGACATTGGTAACTTTTTTGCCGAGCACCGACAAGTTGTCAACGGGGCCAACGGGGAGATTGACACCCGCTACTTTGTGCTCGAAAAAGTATTCAGCATGATCGCGCAAAGCAGGAACCTCGCCACCGCAGATGTTTTGAAATTCGTCTTTGAAAATTGCCCAAACCAGGAACAGGTCCAAATCGAGGCTCAGTGCGGAGGTCCCAACGCCATCACAGCCTTCAACGCGTGGCTCGATGATTTTGCCGGGATCACCTACGAAAGCGGCGCCCCGCGCCGCGGCCTGTACACTTGGGATACCGTCGTGGAAAACGGAAAGGATGGACCCCAGGAAATTTTCCTTTCAACCTTCGGGCTAAAGGATCAATGCGCCAATCAAACGGCAATCCTGAAATGTGACCCCGCCTACACTGCCGCGAATACGCTGACTGCCAGGGATTTTTTCAAGTTTTACTACGCGCTCTACAACCTCGCCGACGAAAACATCCGCGAAACGGCTCTCACCCTCCTCAACGTGGATGAACCCGGCCCGGCCCGCGGAAACCTCAAAAACTTGGCGCGGAGCATGCACGCCGCGGCGTTCAGCAAAAACGGACACGCCTTTTTCACCAACGGCTCGATCAACGCCGACGCGGGGATTGTGCGCTACAAAGGAAAAGATTTTATCGTGGTCACGTTATCCTTCAACGCCCTGGGACCGATGACGGTGTTATACGGCTCTTATGATTCAGAGGACAACCCGGTGGGAAACCCCGGCTTAATCCAAAACCTGTTGGAGCAGTATACAGTCTCCCCCTGACATCACTGCGGTGCGAGGATAATTTCCGCGAGAGTGAAAGCCTTCAACGCGGACGGGTCAATCGTCACGCCGAGGCCGGGAGCGGAGGGGACGTCAATGGTGCTGTCCGCGTTCAGGCTGAATCGCTCGTGGGTGATATCGCGCAGGTAGTAACGCTCCGAGGCGGAAATATCTCCGGGCAGGGTGAATCCGGGCAGGGAGGCCAGCGCCAGGTTGGAGGCGCGCCCCACGCCCGTCTCCAGCATCCCACCGCACCAGACAGGCATCCCATGCGACTTGCACAGATCATGGACGGCGAGTCCTTGGCTCAACCCACCCAGCCGCCCGGGTTTGATGTTGATGATGCGGCAGGCGTCCATTTCGATGGCATAGCGCGCATGTCGCGGCGTGACGATACTTTCATCGAGGCAGAGGGCGGTCTTGAATTCGGCCTGTAGTTTGCGGTGATTCCAAATGTCGTCTTCGTGCAGGGGCTGTTCGATGAGAAGCAGGTCGAGGGTATCGAGAGGCTTGAGCGCCGCGCTGGTCTTCAAGGTGTAGGCGGAGTTGGCGTCCACTTGCAGGAGCAGGTTCGGGAAAGCCGCGCGCACCGCGAAGGTATCGCCCTCGTCACGACCCGGCTTGATCTTGATCTTGACACGCCGGTAGCCCTGCGAAACGTAGTCCGTCACCGCCTGGACAAGTCTTTCGGGGGAGGCTTGCAAGCCAATCGAAACGCCCACGTCCACTTTTTTCCGCTCGCCGCCCAGCAGTTCGCGCAACGATTTTCCGGCGCGCTTACCAAGCAGATCCCAGACGGCCATCTCCACGCCCGCCTTGGCGAGTTGGTGCCCGCGGATACCGTCCACGCGGCGCTGGAAGTCGTCCGCGTCCGCGAGGTCTTGTCCGAGGATGAGCGGAGCGATGAAGTCTTTCAGGATGTGCCAGGC
>CAYJLS010000067.1:0-17887 GCA_964371065.1 uncultured Anaerolineaceae bacterium
CACCCTGCAAGAAACGCCAAGTTTCGCTTGGCGCACCGCGTAATCCGTGTACCGAATCACGGCAACTCACAGAGAGCCTAAAATTTTCAGGCGTTGGAATTTGGGGGACGACGCGTGCGCCACAGGAGGAAAGACAGGACCGCGCCCCCCGCGAGGATCAGCAGGCCGACCACCCAGCCTACGGATGGATTTTTGACGGGACGCGGCGCGGGCGTGGACTCCGCTTCGGGCGCGCGCACCCGCGCCTGGTCCGCGTTGGAGGCGTTCAATTCCGCCCGGTCGTCGCGCAGGCCGTTCTGCCGCAGGAGGAAGGCGGTCACCGCCCAGGAATCATCCTCGGTCAGACTGCCGGGTTTCCAAAACGGCATGGCGGCCTGGATGTACGCCTGCAAAACGGCCGCGTTGGGAAATTTTTGCAGGGCATCCGCGCCCACCAGCGCGGGAATGCTGGCGGGCAATTTGAATCCGTTTTCGTAGGGGCGCTCGCCGTGGCAACCCGAGTCCCAGCAGTTGCGGTCTTCGGGCGGGTAGGTTTGGCGAAATTCATCAGTCAGGCCCTGGCCGCGGTCGCCGTGACAGGGCAGGCAGGAGAGCCAGTAGACCTGCGCGCCGCGGTCGGCCTGGGAGGGGGCGGCAGGCAGGGTCGGTTGGGCGAGGCGGTCAGGGGTCCCCAAAGGGGATGCTATGGAGGTAACCGACTGGGGCGCGCGCGCGGCAGTTCCATTATCAAAGAATAGCCCTGCAAGAAGCAGGGCTATTCCAAGGGAGGTCGAGGTAAGTCGGGCGAGGGTTTTGATTGGCACGCTTTAGAATTTGCCGCGCATGCGCGGGTCAAGCACATCGCGCAGGGCATCGCCGATCAGGTTCCAGCCCATGACGAAGAGCACCAGCGCAAAGCCCGGCCAGACAACGATATACCAGTAAGTGTTAAGGCTGGTGATCCAGTTGCGAGCAAAGGAAATCACCTGTCCCCAGTCGGCATAACCACTTTCTGCGCCAATCCCCAGGAAAGACAGGGCGGCAAAACTAAGCACCACGCCGCCAATGGCCAAAGAGGCCAGGATCAGGGTGGGGAAAACGGAATTGGGCAGGATGTGCTGGAAGAGGATGCGGCTGTCCTTCACGCCGACGACTCGGGCGGCCAGCACATAATCGCGCTGTTTCACGGATAGAATGTCGGCACGAATGAAGCGGGAATATCCTGTCCAGCCAAAAACAATCAGCGCGATCATCACTGGAAGGCTACTTTTTCCAATTTTTGGGGTCAACACAGCCGCCAGGATGAGGGCCGCCAGAATGCTGGGCAGAATGTCGAGGATGTCCACGATACGCATCATCAGCATGTCCACCCAACTGCCATAGTAGGCGGCGATCGAGCCGTAGATAATGCCAATCAGGAGGGTGGATAAAGTCACCGCGAGGCTGGCGTAGAAGGCGGTGCGGGTGCCCCAGATGATGCCGTAGAAAATATCGTACTGGCCTTCGGATGTGCCAAGAAGATGCACCCATTGGTCTTTTCCGGTCAGCGCTTTGTACCAAAAAGGAATGTCGGGGGCGTTGCGTTTCCATTCCGTGCCCATCGGTTTTGGAGTGGAGGTAAAACCATCGCGCGGAATCGTATATGGGTCATTGGAAACGGGAGGAATAATCGCCGGGGCAAAGATGGCGATCAAGGCGAACATGAAAACCAGCGTAAAACCGGCGATGGAGGCCGGGGTTTTTGTCATGCCAACCAGGATGCGATAGTTTTCGGGGCCGAGAAAGCGCTCCAGCCGCCCGATTTTACGGACGGAAATCGTATCGCGCAACAGGGAATTATCGCCTGTAGGAACCGTTTGGGTCATGGAAGTCTCCTCTTACGACAAGCGCACGCGCGGGTCAATGAAGGCGTATAACACATCTATGACCAGGGCCGCGACGATCAGGATAAAGCCATCGAACAGGGCAAAGCCCAGCATGGCGACCACATCCAGGCTGGTGGCCGCGCGCGCGGCCGCCGAACCGATGCCGGGATAATTGAAGACGGTTTCAGTGATGATCACGCCCCCCAGCAGGCCAACCACGTTGAAACCGGCCAGCGTGATGATGGGAAGCATGGCATTCGGTTGGGCGTGTTTGTGGATGACATCCTTTTCCGGCAATCCCTTGGCACGCGCGGTGGTCACGTATTCCATGCGCAAGGTTTCGAGCATCGAACTGCGCGTCAGGCGCAGGAAGGTGGCCCAACTGATATAGGACAGGGTCAAAATGGGCAGGATCATGTGCTTGAGCGCATCAATGAAAATATCGAAACGCCCATTGAGAATGGCATCAATCGTCAGGATGCTGGTGTATTGGTGAAAGGCGCTGGATTCCACAATGCGCGCAAATTCATCCGCTAAACGCCCGGGCGGGAACCAGTGCAGGTTGGCATAAAAGATCATCAATACCAACAAGCCGAACACGAACGTCGGCAAGGAGCTGCCGACAATGCTGAAGACGCGCCCCGCCTGGTCAATCAACCCGTCGTGATGCACCGCCGCCTGCACCCCCATCCAAATGCCCACCAAAATCACCGGCGCGGCCGCCCACAGGGTGAGATCCAGCGTATTGGGGAAGCGGCGCTTGATCAATTCCGCCACCGGCTGGGAGGAGGAACGGGAATAGCCAAAATCGCCCAAAAGGATGCCGCCTTCGCGTTTGCCGGTGACAGAATCCACCCTGCCGACCAGCCAGTTCCAATACTGAACGTAAAAAGGCTGGTCGAACCCGTAACGCTTGATCAATCCCTCAATGGCTTTATCGTTTTTGGGGAAATCCCTGATATACAGGGCAGTGCGCTCCACCGGCGCAAGAAATTGCAACATGATAAAGATGAGCAGGGTGACTCCCACCAACAGGATGGGAATCAACAACACACGGCGAATGATGTAATTAACCATGGAGGCAACCTCGTTTTGGTTCGGGCAAAATTTTGACTTCCAGAGTGAAAATAACTTTCGTTCTTTTTCACTGCGCAAATCAAAATTGGGAAACCCGGGGGCCTGTTTCCAGGCCCCCGGAAATTACTGGACTTCGACCGGCTTAGTCTTTGAAGATGGTGTAGTAGTACAGGCCGGGGAAGATCGGGTTGAGGATGACGCCTTCGACCCAGCGCTGCTGGAAGCCATGGCTCGTGATAACATCCAACGGAACGCCGACAGCCAAGTCATAGTACAACTGGTTGGCTTCCTTGTAGATCTCGGCGCGCGCGGCAGGATCAAGCTCGGAAACGCCGCGGTTCAGGATATCCTTGAACTGGGCCTTGACATCATCGGGCAGGGACTGGCGTCCGCCGTAGGTACCGGTAGTGTAGGGCTGGTACCAGTTGTGCGGGTCGTGGATGTCTTCGAGCCAGCCGCCGGTCATGAGCGGGATCTGCTTGGCGCGCTGTTGGCGCAGGTAGGCAGGCCACGGCAGACCGAGGGTCTCAACCACGAACAGTTCGTTGACCTCGGCCAGGTTGCCGGCCAGGATCTCGGCGATGGTCTGGCGGGTGTTGTTGCCCTGGTTGTAAGCCATCTGGACGCGGAAACCGGTGGTCCAAACATCGCCTTCGGGATCGTCGCCGGCCGCGATGCCATCCTTGTCCAGGTCGGCCAGTTTGAATTCCGCGGCGGCCTTCTCGAGGTCAAGGCTGTAGTGCGGGGTATCCAGGAAGAAGCCGGGCATGCCGGGCAGGGTCAGTTGGATGGACTGGACGGCTTCACCGGTGAACACATCGCTGATCAGGGTATCCCAATCGAAGGAATAGGCAAAGCCCTTGCGAATATGGACATCGCTGAAGGAGTCAGCCGGGATGCCGTTGCCATCCAGTTTGCCGGAGCCAATCAGGGGATTCGGGCTTTCCTCGGAGGTGGCAATGTTCCAGTTGAACAGGAGCACGTCCATGCTGATGCCGGGGCGGCCGAGGCGGGCCAGGAACGCGCCGCCATTGCCGGTTTCGCCCGCCGCGCAGGCGGTGAACTTGGCCGAGCCCAAAGCGGCGGCGTCATATCCGCACACTTCAGCGACAGGGCCGTAAGCGTTGGTGGCAGGATCGTAGACCTGGAACGCACCGACAAGTTCATCCATCTGTGAGCGGTTGGCGGAAGGCACGGTAGCCAGGTCGGCATCGCCGGCCTGCATCATCGAGAAGCGGGTGCCCCACTCGGGGACCTGCTTAAGGACAACACGCTCGAGTTTGGCGGGTTCTTTCCAGTAGGCATCGTTGCGGGCGAGGATGATCTCTTCGCCGTTGGCAAATTTCTCAAGCGTGAAGGGGCCGGTGCCGTTCTCGATGGTGCTGAACGGATCGTCGGCGGAGGCCATGCCGTAGAAGTTTTGCCAAGTGTCGCAGGAGCCATCCCAACCGCCATTCTCGATGACCCACTTCTTGTCCATCACGGAGCCCCAGGATTGGGCAATGGTAGCCAGGAAGGGTCCCCACGGCTGGGCGAGAGTCATGGTGACGGTGCCGGCGGCATCGTCGGCCACGATCGCGGCCTGAACCTTGTCACAGGCGGCCTTCAAAGCGGCGGGATCGTTGGCGATCAGGGCATCGCGGTCGTCAGCGGAAGCGCCTTCGTCAACGAGCATGGTGATGTCATCATTGCCAACACCGAAGAAAGGCTCGGCCAACAGCCACTGCGGGGAGGAATAACCACCCTGCAGGAGGCCGCGCTGGAAGGAATACGCCACGTCGGTCGCGGTCATAGGATCGCCGTTGTGGAAAGTCACTCCAGAGCGGAGCTTGAAGGTGTAGGTCATGCCATCCGCAGAAACGGTCGGCATCTCGGAAGCCAGTTGAGGTACGAATTTGTCGGTGGCTTCGCCATCATAGAAGACAAGGGTATCGTACGTGTTCTGGATGATCTCGCCGGAGGCGGTATCATAGGCCAGCGCCGGGTCGAGGGTGTCAATACCGACTTCGGACTGAGCGACGACGAAGGTTGTCGTGTCAGCGGCATGGAAGCCAGCGGCCGGGGGCTCAGTGGGAGCCACAGTGGGAGCCTCAGTGGGCTGTCCGCCGGGGACTTGGGTAGCAGGAGCGGTGGTCGCGGGCGTGCCGCAGGCCGCAAGCGCCATGCTGGCGACGACCAGCAGGCTGAGTACAACAAACAGTTTACGCATTTTCTTCTCCTCTTTCAATTCAAAAGATTTGGATAGGGTGTATCGTACTTGTTCGCGCAGTTTATAGGTTTACGTTTTGAAGCCACCACCTCCTTTCGAGGTAAATTATACAAATCTTTCCGCAAAATGACATGCCACAAAGTGGCCGGACTTCAGTTCGCGAAATTCCGGTTGTTTTTCGGCGCAGATGGACTCCGCAATGGGACAGCGCGTGCGGAAGTGGCAACCCGAGGGTGGGTTGGCCGGCGAAGGCACGTCGCCTTCGAGGATGATGCGCTGGCGCTGGGCGGCCACCACAGGGTCAGGGATGGGAACCGCAGAGAGCAGGGCCTGCGTGTATGGGTGCAGGGGATTCAAGTACAACTCGTCGCGCGTGGTCAGTTCCACAATCATGCCCAGGTACATCACCGCCACGCGTTTGCTGATGTGGCGCACCATGGAGAGGTCGTGCGCAATGAACAAGTAGGTCAGGTTGAATTGTTCCTGCAGTTCCTCGAGCAGATTCACCACCTGCGCCTGAATGGAAACATCCAGCGCGGAGATGGGTTCATCGCAAATAATGAAGGAGGGTTGAAGCGCGAGGGCGCGGGCGACGCCAATGCGCTGGCGCTGTCCGCCGGAGAATTCATGCGGATAACGGGTGGCAAAGGCCGGGTTCAAGCCGACCAGTCCCAGCAGGTTTTCGACGCGCTCATGGATCTCCTTGCCGGTCGCGGCGCTGTGGACAATGAGCGGTTCACCGACGATCTGTTCCACGGTCATGCGCGGGTTGAGGCTGGCATACGGGTCCTGGAAGATCATCTGCATCTTGCGGCGCATGTGGCGCAATTCTTCGCCGCGCAATTTGATCAGGTCCACGCCCTCGAAATGAACCTGACCGGCAGTGGGTTTGTAAAGTTGGAGGATGGCGCGCCCGGTGGTGGATTTGCCGCAACCCGACTCGCCCACCAACCCCAGCGTCTCGCCGCGCCGGACATCAAAACTGATTCCGTCCACCGCCAGCACCGCGCCCACCTGGCGCTGGAATACGCCGCGGTAGATGGGGAAGTGCATTTTAAGGTTTTCAACCCTGAGGAGGGTGTCTGCGTTGTTGTTGCTCATGAGCGGGGTCTCCCGGTTTTAACATCCACCCAGCAGGCAATGCGGTGATCGGTCGCCACCGGCTCGAGCATGGGATTCTCATTCCAACAGCGTTCCATGACCCACTTACAACGCGGGGCAAATGGGCAGGCGGTCGGTTTGTTGTACAACACCGGCGGCGCGCCTTCAATGGAAAACAGTCGGCTGTGTTCCGTTTCATCCACGCGCGGCAGGCTTCCCAGGAGACCGATGGTATAGGGATGTGAGGGATTCGCGTACAAATCCAGCACATCCGACTCTTCAATGATATATCCGCCATACATGACTATCACCCGCTGGGCCAGGCCAGCCACCACGCCCAGATCGTGGGTGATCCAGATAATGGTCATGCCCAATTCGTCGCGCAGGCGTTTGATCAAATCCGTGATCTGCGCCTGGATGGTCACATCCAGCGCGGTGGTGGCCTCGTCCGCGATCAGGATCTGCGGACTGCAGGAAAGCGCCATGGCAATCATCACGCGCTGGCGCATGCCGCCCGAATACTGGTGCGGATAATCCTTGAGGCGGTCTTTTGCGTTCGGGATACCCACCATGGAAAGTAGTTCAGCCGAACGTTCCCCGGCCTGCTTCTTGGACATCCCCAAATGGATCACAAGCGGCTCTTCCAGTTGTTTGCCAATGGTCAACACCGGATTGAGCGAGGTCATGGGATCCTGGAAGATCATGCTGATCTGCGCGCCGCGTACGTGGCGGATTTCCTCGTCGGGCATTTGGAGCAGGTCCTGCCCAAAAAAGAAGGCTTTTCCCGCGATAATTTTTCCGGGCGGGGATGGGATCAGCCGCAAGACCGAGTGCATGGTCACAGTTTTGCCGCAACCGCTCTCGCCCACCACGCCAAGCGTTTCCCCTTCTTTGAGACCGAAGGAAACACCGTTGACCGCGTGAACCACCCCATCCGGGGTATTAAAAGTAGTCTCCAACCCTTGCACGTCAAGCAGAAGATCGGGCATCCGCGTATTCCTTTGTTGCAATTTGAAATATGATACCAGACGATGATTCAGGGAACAGGCGGAATTATACCCAATTCTACCTATGCGTCAACCAGAGGTTGAGCGTAGGGAAAACGTAGGAATGGCGTCATTCTTTTTTTTTCTGTTTGACGCCATAAGCCGCCACGGATGCGATGCCCAGGAAAAAACCCAACATGGACGAACCGTAGGAAAGGAAATTCAAGAAGAACGTGGACTCCACCAATTTTAATACCATCAAAAACGGCATGACCACGCCAAAAATCATTAATAGGGCGGCGATCACAAGGAGAAGTTTCGGATGTTCCAGTATCATTTATTGATACAACCAGCATGCGACTAAATGCCCCGGCTCCGGCTCAAAATCCGGCGGAAATTTGACTTCACAAAGGCCGGGAATCATTTTCGGACAGCGCGGGTGGAACCGGCATCCTGTAGGCGGATTCACAAGACTCGGCGGTTCACCTGGGGGAATCTCTTTGTAGGTTTCAGCATTTCTGGCATCCGGCTCGGATGTGCCGGTCAGCAAAGCCACTGTATAAGGATGCAGGGGATTGTCAATCACCTGCCGCACTTTGGCCTTTTCCACCAGGTTGCCGGCATACATTACAAAAATGCGCTCGGAGAAGTAACTCACAGTTGACAGGTCGTGAGTGATGTAGATCACCGAGAGATTGTGCAATTCCTGCAAACCACGAAGGAGCTTTAATATTTCAACCCGCACGGAAGCATCCAGCATCGAGACGGGTTCATCAGCAACAAGGAACTTTGGATTCATGATCATCGCGCGCGCAATGACAATACGTTGTTGCTGTCCGCCGCTGAGCATGTGCGGGAACTTGGGCAGGAAATCTTCCACCGGGCTCATCTTGACTTCTTCGAGCGCCGTGCGGATACGCCGGTTACGTTCTTCTTTATTCTTAACGCCGCCTACGATCAGGGGCTCTTCCAGAATGCGTTTAACATTCATAAAAGGCGGTAAAGCGCCATAAGGGTCCTGCTGAACATAACCAACGCGGGCGTGATACCACTGCATGCCCTTTGTATCGAGTCCCTTTAGATTTTTACCGTCAAAGACAATATCACCCTTGGTTGGTTTATAAAGGCCCAGGATGGTTTTCATCAGGCTTGATTTTCCGCAACCACTTTCTCCCACAACCGCGATCGCGTCGCCAGGATGAATGTCAAAGGTAACGCCATCCACCGCTTTTACATATCCGGCATGGCTAAACCCAAAGCGCCTCAATTCGAACCAGACATGCAGGTCATTAATGGACAGTAAAGTCTTCCCTTTTTGTTCTTTTATCTCTGCAACATTATTTTTCGTAGCGATAATCATGACCATGCTCCCGGATCAGGAATATAACCAGCATTGAACTCGGCGCCCGTTTTTCTCGACCATGGGCGGGTCCTGAACGCATTTTTCAAAACGCGAGGGACAACGATCCGCAAAACGGCACCCCACAGACAGATTGATCAAACTAGGCGGCTGCCCGATGATAAAATCTGGTTCTTTATCGCCATGCAATCTGGGAACACTGGACATCAATTTTTTTGAGTAGGGATGAAGAGGTTCATCGAAGAAACGCCTGGCGTCGCTAAACTCCACGATCTGACCGGCGTACATGACGGCCACATCGTCTGCCAATTCGCTGGAAGTGGCAATATCATGCGTAATAAGGATGAAACTGGCGCCCAGTTCCTTTTTGAGACGTTTCAACACGTTAAAGATGTTTGCCTGGGTCAACACATCCAAGGCGGAAGTAGGCTCATCCAAAATGATGAGGGCCGGCGAGGTGACCAGCGCCATGGCGATGGCCACGCGCTGGCGCATCCCGCCGCTCAATTCAAAGGGATAACGTTCGATAAAATCCTCGGGAACGCCAACATGCTGGAACATCTTACGCACCAGCCCCAGGGCGTCCTTCTTATCTATTCCGAGGTGAACGATGGCAGGCTCAGCGACTTGATCGCCGACCTTGATCACCGGATTAAGCGCGTTCATAGCGGCCTGCGGAACCATGGAGATGGACGCCCAACGGATATTTTGGCGGAATTCCTCGTCGCTCAACGGCATGATATCCACACCATTCAGGTATATCCGCCCTGAATACTTCCCGGCATTGCGAGGCAGGAGCCGCAGAATGGCTTTTGCCAGGGAACTCTTGCCACACCCCGATTCGCCGAGGATCACAACCGCTCGATTTGAATCAAGATTAAAATTGACTCCGTCCACCGCTTGAACAGGGCCATGCGTGGTGTTGAAATACATCACCAGGTCTTCGATACGGAGAAGTTGATTCTGTCCCATGGATTAAACATCCCTCAGTCTTGGGTTGAAGATACGATCCAGTGCGAATCCAAGCATGGCAAAGCCGAAGCCCGTAATCATCAACAATATCGCAGGCTCCAGCACCCAGTAATAGCGCCCCTGGTAGAGCGCGCCATCCGCGAATGCATCATTGATAACTTTGCCCCAGGTAGGCAGGACCGGGTCGCCCAGGCCAAGAACCGCCAAGGAGGCTTCAAGAAATACGAAGGAGGGCACGGCGGAGACCAGGGCTGGAATCAACAAGGGTACCATGCGCGGGATCAAGTACGAAAAGATGATGCGTGAACTCGAGGCGCCATACGCACGGGCCGCTTCAATATAGCTTGATTCTTTGGATTGCATGAAAATGGCGCGGTACGTTTTTATTGAACCGGAGAAGATGCTCAAGAGGATGGTAACGCCCAATATCGTCCAGATGCTGCGCGAGTAGAAGGTGCCCACCATAATCAAAATAGCCAGGAACGGCAGGACCAGGTTCACTTCGGTGATGCGCTGGATCAATTCATCCAACCAACCGCCGTACCAGGTGCCGGCGGCCGCGATGATCATCGTCAGCAGGGATGTTCCCAGGGCGGCGAGCAGGCCAAAAGCTAAAGCGATCGGCGTGCCATACAATAAGGGCAACAGGAGATCGCGGCGATATTTATCAGTTCCCGCCGCCCCAAAAAGTTCTCCATGCAGCACAAATTCAGCGTCAATGGTTGCATCCTTCTCAAAGGTGGTACCGTTGATCACAAGTTGATACCGGCCTTTTAAAGGCGCCTGTGCCGGGGATTCTGGATCCACAAAGATGGCCTGCATCACATCTTCGGTCTTAAGTCTTTTCTGAAGCTTTTGGTCCTGGGAAAACCGGAAGGTCAGAGTGTGGGCTGCCGCCATGTCGGCAATCCTGATCGTTCTGTCATCCGGGGTGATCCAGCTCACGGAAACAAACGTGAATTTCTCTTTATATTGCGAGGTGAAATAGATCAGCAATTCCTGTGGGACGCCATCATAGGCATAATCAAAAGAGTACGTGATATCCACAGTGGAAATTTCCGGGTCGCTGCTGGGGGTGATGGTCTTCGACATACTCCCATCCATTGTCTTCACTGCAAACGACACCGGTTCTTTCCTGCTGGAGAAAGTGTTAAACCAGGCTGGGGCGGCATACTTTGGGTTTTGGTACCAGACATCCTCCCCCCCGCGCCAGAGACGGACTGCCTCGCTGTATGGAATTGTAATCAGGGCATAAACGGAAACAGCCAACAGGAAGAGGATGATCACCGATCCCAGGATGGCGGATGGATAACGGAGAAGATCGCGGAGGGAATTTTTTAGCGCGGTCATTGTGAACCTCCACCACCCGAACCGACTTTAACACGTGGATCAACCAGCGCATAAACAAAATCGAGCAGGAAGACTGTAATGGCAAGCAAATAAGCATAAATGATCGTTGATCCAACGATCACCGAGGTTTCATAAAAACCAATCGCCCGGAAGAGGGTAATACCCAGGCCGGGCCATAGAAAAACCGTTTCAGTAATTATGAAACCGGTCCACAGCGTAATCACCAGCAGGGCAAAATTCGTGATGATGGTTGGCAGGGTGGGGCGTAGAATGTAGCGGCGCTCAATATCCCGCGGCGTCAGACCCTTCGCTTTTGCCATTTCCACATAATCTTCGTTGGAGTAGATGAGGAAAAAAGTCCGCCAGGTGTAAATGCTGAGGAAAATTGAACTGATGATCACGGATGAAGCGGGCAGGATGAGATGCTTGAGCACACTCAGGCCATAATCGAACGGATTATCCGGTGAGGGCGAATCAACCAGCCCTCCAAAGGGCAAAATCTTGAATATGGCCGCAAAGATGAGTATTAAAAAGATGCCATAAAACCAGGGGGGCGCGGCGGATGTCGGTGAAAAGGCGATGATCACCTTATCCCAAAAACTGCCATATTTTCTGGACAGGGAAAGGGCAATATAAACACTTGCAAAGAATACTATCAAACTTGACGAACCAGTTAACAGGAGCGTAGCGGGAAGGCGTTCGAGCAGGATCAGGCGCACTTCCTTGGAACCTTGATCGCTTTTCATGTTTATGGCGCGGCCCAGGTTCAGAGTGAGCGCATTGCGGAGGTATTTGATGGAACGGACGACAAAAGGCTGATTCAGGCCCCGGCGGTTCTCCTCCGTTGCAATTTTTGTTCGAATGAGTTCCGCTTTAGCCTCGGTGGACAAACTGCGGTAGTTGGGGTTCGCCAAAATGGACTGTGTGATGTTATCGCGGATCTCATTCCGCACGATGGTGTCCACATATCCGCCCATGTTGGCAATCAAAATGGTCAGATAAACACCGATCGTGACCGTGACCATCATTGAAACAAGCCTGAGCAAAGAATACCTGAAAACGCGCATAAAAGTGCTATTTGTGCGTGTTTTTCCTTCAGAAAGGGGAGCGGGTTCTGATGAGACTATTGTTTCAGAGGTCATATCATTCTCACTGTTCGTATTTAAGAAAGGAGGGGCAAGGTTTTACCCTTGCCCCTCTTCAACAAGCAAAACTAAATCTTACGGAACTACCACATAGGCAAGCGATGTGAAGGCAGGGATGGCCACGGGGATCAGAACCGCGGCCGCTTCGATACTGCCTGCGCCAGCGACCAGCGTGGCGGCTACATCCGCAGGAATGGTGAGGGTGAATACACCCGCGTCGGCGGTGGCCACGCCAACGCCCACGTACACGGTCTCGCCCTTGTCATTGTAGAGCAGGAATTTCATCTCTTTGACGTCGGCAGTCGGGTACGGGTCGCCGGTGTTCCTATTGGTGAGGGTAACCGTAAAGACGGTTTCTTCGCCAATCTTGACCTGGGCGGGGCCATCCAGTGCGGCTTCACCCATGGGAGCCACGCCAAATGAAGACCAGCGGTCAGCCAGGTCGGGGAATTCGGGATTGTTCTTGACCACAGCGGTGAAACCGTTGAGATCCACCTTGTCCAGATAGTAAGGACCGGTGCCAACCCAGAAGTGACCCTTGGCGGTATACCATGCCTTGAATGCAGCATAACGGGCAGCGGCATCATCGGCTGTGATATAGGCGCTCATGGTGGGCGCATACGGGATGGTATTGTCGGCAATCGCCTGGTCGAGATACTTGGCCAGGATTTCCAGGCTCGGACCGCCGATGAAGCTCATCCATTCAACTTCCTTCAGATCGGCCTTTCCGGTGGACCAGGCCAGTTCGCCAGCGCCATCGGCCAGGTTGCCAACAGCAATCGCTGGCCAGGAGGATTCACCGGTACTATAAGTGGGCCACCAGGTAGTTACATCCAGCTCTGCATCGGCAAAGTAGTTATCATCATAGGTGGCAATCACCAGTGGGTCGGTGGAGAGGATTTGGACACCCTTGAAGTGGCTCAGGAAAGCCTCGAAGTTTCCAGCAGTATCTGCATCGTAGATGGCAGAGGCTTCTTTACTGCGATCAAAGGTCACGATCATGCTCATAACGAAGTCAGCCACGGACAGGTTGCTGCCATCGTGCCATTTCACGGTCTGGAACATATCGGCCGGGTAGTAAATGACAGACTTTGTCTTGGCGGTCAGGCCATCGGGAAACTTCTCGCCAGCGGTGATGAACTTCTGCGTGGTTGCATCCCAGTCAACCCAGGCATCTGCAGGCACAGTGATCGTGTCCTCAAAGGACAGGTTCACCCAGTCGAGGTTCGTGGCAATGGGCAGGCCAGTCTGAGCGACTACATCCGCCTTCTCGGCGCGCAACGGCCAGGCCAGACCCGTGTAAGGATCGGGCATTAAGCCACGGCTGGCGGTAGCATTCTGTATCCAGGCATTTCCGACCCAGTTGGCGCCGTCAACCGGATTCCAGGGATCGGCGAAAAAGGTATCGGTGGAGCCGTTCTTTACCACGCCGCCTTCCACACCTGCGAAGCGCAAGTTATAGGGGCCCATGAAAGTGGTCTCAACACCCGCACCCACATCAGAACTGACCTCAAGGTCGCAGTTGAAGGGCGCATAGGTTTGCAGGTCAACGATCCACGTTTGGAGAGAATCCTGCACGGCGAGCGGGAGGGCCTCGACCATCAGGTCATGGCGCTGCGCAAGCGTGGTGAAGTTACCATTCGCCAGGTCATCGCCGACCTTCACAAAGGCAGGATCAGCGGCATTGTCAAGAAACAGCGGGATGCCCTGCGCGCTGCTGGGCAGGTACATTTCCTGGAAGATGCTTTTCTCGTCGCGGTTCAAGCCGCTGGAGCCCCAACCGCCTGTGTACAAACTCCACAGACCGTCGCTGGGTGTAGAGCCGATCCACAGGGGGGAGAGCTCGGAGGATTTCTTTTCCTGGCGTTCGATGGTGAAGCCGACATTTTCCATCTGGGTGGCAAAGTAGTTACCCATGGTAATGCGGGTGCCATCGCCATCGTTGCGGATCAGGAAGATGAGCGTAACGGGCGCGTCATTGAACATGAATTTGCCGTCTGCGCCCACGGTCGCGCCCATGGCTTCCATTTCAGCGACAATGATTTCCTTGCCCTTTTCGAAGTTGTAAGCATAGTAGGCTTCGAGGCCGCGTGCGACATCAATCACGCCGGTGTAATCCACCAGTTGAGTGGTCAGCGGGAAGAGTTTTGGCAGGGCGCCGCCGGCAAAGACTTCCTGGTTGATGTAGTTGCGGTCAATCAGCCAGTTCGTCGCCTCGCGGATCTTGAGATTCGAGAAGGGGTTCAGCTTGGTGGTGTCGGTGAAGACAGCCGGGTTAAACATGAAACTATAGTAGGTGCCATAGGATTGTGTGTAGCACAAATTGGCAGCCTTGATGTCTGCAAGCTTGTCGGAAGCCAGACCATAGCTGAAAAGGTCAACGGCTCCCGCGCCGATTTGCGTAACGGCCGATTGCGCGTCGACAACCGAGTAATCAATCTCGTCCAGCCAGCCGCCGTGACGGGTGGTCGGCGGCTCGGTCGGCACTGCGGTGGGAACATCCGTCGCAGGCGGTTGGGTCGCAGGCGGTTCGGTCGCAGGCGGTGCAGTCACCACGGGTGTGGTGGTACCACCGCAGGCGGTAAGGATCATGCTTGTAAGAATCACCAAGCTGATCGCCAGCGTTAAACGTTTTTTTAACATGGTTTTCTCCTCCTACAGAGAAATTGAGATTTTGGTGGGATTGATATTTGGGAAAGTACAGGTCAGTGAATCGCTTTTCGTGCAGCCATCTCCTTCCTGGCGTCAGGTACGCAATACGCCATTTCCAAAATGGATAGTGTTTATTATGGTAGCATAAGGAAGTTGTAAAGTCAAGAAGCGCCGAACGAGGGTTTGTCCGCGAAAAGCAGAACATTCGTTGCAGGGAGCGGCTGAACGCCAGGCATTTCGTTGACAGGCCTCCCTGCTAAAAGTAGAATACACGCATCCATTCCCTCTCAAGGAGTTTCCCATGCTGAAGGAATTCAAGGCCTTTGTCTTGCGCGGCAACGTGCTGGATCTGGCCGTGGCGGTCATCATCGGCGGCGCGTTTGGCAAGATCATCACCTCGTTCGTGAACGATGTGCTGATGCCTCCCTTCGGACTTCTGCTTGGCGGAGTAGATTTCGCAAACCTTTTCATCCCGCTTGACGGTCAAACCTACGAATCGCTGGAAACGGCTAAAACGGCTGGCGCGGCAACCCTCAATTACGGCGTATTCATCAATACCATCATTGATTTCCTCATCATCGCCTTGGTCATCTTCCTGATCGTCAAGGCGGCCAATAAGATGAAGAAGCCCGCGCCCGCCGCCGCGCCGACCACCAAGGAATGCCCGCACTGTTTCACGACGATCTCGATCAAAGCGACTCGCTGTCCGAATTGCACGTCGGAACTCAAGTAAAAACGTAGACAGGTACACACGTAGACACGTCCCGCAGAACTTCGAGACTCCCTGCGGGACGTTCTTTCATCTTTCATCTTTCATCTTTTCCATCATGGACATCCTCGATAAACTCAACGCACCTCAACGACAAGCCGTCACAGCCGGGAACGGACCCGTCCTCGTCCTCGCGGGACCCGGCTCTGGCAAGACGCGCGTACTGACCCAGCGCGTCGCCTACCTGATCGCGTCCGAGGGAGTCCGTCCCTACCAAATCCTGGCGGTGACGTTCACCAACAAAGCCGCGCGCGAGATGGAGCATCGCGTCCAGTCCCTGCTCGGCGAGGAAGCGACCCAGGGCATGATGCTCGGCACGTTCCACGCCATCTGCGCGCGCCTGCTTCGCCGCGAAGCCGAACACCTGCCCGTGGAAAGCAATTTCGTCATCTTCGACGCGGACGACCAGGAACGCATCGTCAAGAGCATCATCCGCGAGTTCAACTTGAACGACAAGTTGTACCGCGCCGCCAGCGTCCACGGCGCGATCTCGAAGGCGAAAAATGATTTGCTCGGCGCGGACGATTATCCAATTACCAATTACCGTGATGAAGTCGTCAAGCGGATTTACGTGGAGTACCAGAAGCGTTTGATCGCCTCCAACGCCGTGGACTTCGACGACCTGCTCGTCTATACCGCGCGCCTGCTGGAAGATTTCCCGACCGTGCGCGAGAAATACGCGCGGCGATTCGTCCACGTGCTGGTGGATGAGTTTCAAGATACCAACCTCGCGCAATATAGTTTGATCCGTCATCTGGCATCCGCGCATAAAAATGTATTTTGCGTGGGGGATCCCGATCAATCGGTGTACCGCTGGCGCGGCGCGGACTATCGCAACGTGCAACGCTTCGAAAGCGACTACCCCGACGCGCAGGTGATTTTGCTCGAACAAAATTATCGCTCGAAACAAAACATCCTCGACGCGGCTATGTCGGTCATTGACCGCGCCCAGCATCGCCGCAAGAAAAAACTTTTCACCGAGCGCGGCGCGGGCGAAAAGATATTCTTCTACGAAGCGCCCGACGATTACGCCGAGGCCTCTTTCGTGGTGGACACCATCGCGCAGTTGGTCGCCAGCCGCCAGCATGAGCCGGGCGATTGCGCGGTGATGTATCGCACCAATGCCATGTCGCGTTTGCTGGAAGAAGCCTTCCTCGCCGCGCGCCTGCCCTATCGTCTCGTCGGCGCGCAGAGATTCTACGGACGCCGCGAAGTCAAAGATATCATCTGCTTCCTGCGCCTCGTCCACAACCCCGCCGACGAAGCCAGCCTCGACCGCGTCATCAACGTCCCGAAGCGCGGCCTCGGCGACAAAGCCCTCACCACCCTGCACCTCGTCGCGCGCCAGAACAACCTCGCGCCCGGAGTCGTCCTGCTCGACCTCGCCCGCGGCTCCGACTCTCCGTTCTGGCCGCAATTCACCGGACGCGCCGCCCTGCCCCTCGCGGACTTCGGCGCGTCGCTCGCCAACTGGAAATCCGCCGCGCCCGCCCTCACCGTCGTCGAACTCTTCGACCGCATCCTCGCCGACCTCAACTACAAAGCCTACATTGACGATGAATCCGAGGAAGGCGAAGACCGCTGGGAAAACGTCCAGGAACTGCGCCGCCTCGCCATCGAATATTCCACGCGCACGCTCGAAGAGTTCCTCGAAAACGTCGCGCTCGTCGCCGACCAGGACACCATCACCGACGCCAACGCGCCCACCCTGCTCACGCTCCACGCCGCGAAAGGTCTCGAGTTCGGCGCGGTCTTCATCGTCGGCCTCGACGACGGCATCCTCCCACACAGCCGTTCGTTCGACGAGCCCGAAGCGATGGAGGAGGAGCGCCGCCTCTTTTACGTCGGCATCACGCGCGCGAAGGACAGGCTCTACCTGATTCGCTCCGTCCAACGCGGCGGACGCGGCTACGCCGAGGAGACCTTCCCCTCGCGCTATCTCGACGACCTGCCTGCCGACCTGATCCAGGGACGCTCGCGCACCGGACGTTCCCTCCGCTCCCGCGCGTCTACCACCTCCTGGTCGCTTCCTTCTGGACCTCGCGCGGCTCCCGTTAAAGTGGTTGGCGATTCCCCAACCATCGAGGCCAAATTCCGCGCCGGGACGCGCGTCCAGCACGCCACCTGGGGTGAGGGCATCATCCTCAACTCGCGCGTGGATGGCGACGACGAACTCGTGGACGTGGTCTTCGAGTCGGTTGGCATCAAACGTCTCGCCGCGAGTTTGGCGAATTTGAAAGTAGTGTAGCGCTTCGTGTTCTTCGGCAGTTGAACTGCCAAACTCACCCAGCAGTACAACTGCTGGAGAACAAGCAGATTTGTTTTTCGGCAGTTGTACTGCCGAACTCACTCAGCAGTCCAACTGCTGGAGAACAAGCAGATTTGTTTTTCGGCAGTTGCACTGCCGAACTCACTCAGCAGT
>CAYJLS010000067.1:17987-20938 GCA_964371065.1 uncultured Anaerolineaceae bacterium
GGAGAACAAGCAGATTTGTTTTTCGGCAGTTGCACTGCCGAACTCACTCAGCAGTCCAACTGCTGGAGAACAAGCAGATTTGTTTTTCGGCAGTTGCACTGCCGAACTCACTCAGCAGTACAACTGCTGACCAACATCCACAAGGATCAAACCTTGCCGAACGCCTATCGCATTTTTACCGACCAAAATTATGCCTACTTCGTCACATGGACGATAGTGGATTGGTTGCCTCTTTTCTCAGAATCTTGCTATCGTCAAATCGTTCTCGATTCGCTCGAATACTTGCGAACGAACAAGCACACCCAACTCAACGCCTTTGTAATCATGCCCACACATGCTCATGCAATCCTCTGGCCTGATTATGGGATTAATCTTTCCGACGTGACAAGAGACTTCAAGAGATTCACATCACGTGCCCTTTCCGCAGAAACAACCCATCAAGGTGTGAGTGAATTTATCGAAACATTTGAAAAAGCTCGTATTGAAAATCGTGCGCAGGATGTCTCAAAGTATCAAGTCTGGCAGGAAGGTTCACATCCCGAGGCAATATTTACGGAAACATTCGCTCGACAGAAAATGGATTACATCCACATGAATCCTGTTCGGGCTGGGCTTGTCAAAACAGCAGATGAATGGCCTTATTCAAGCGCACGCGCATATATGCTCGGTGAAATGACTTATCCAACAACTGATATTCTCTTTGCAAAATAGAATTCGGTTTTCGACAGTTGATCACCGAACGGCCAGCAGTGCAACTGCTGGCAAACCATCATTACTTGTTTTTTGGCAGTTGTACTGCCAAACTGGAGGAACCATGCAATACGTCAACCTCGGTAAAACTGGATTGAAAGTCTCACGTCTCTGCCTCGGCATGATGACGTATGGCTCTAAGAAATGGCGGCAGTGGGTATTAGAGGAAGAGGAGGCCAAACCGTTCGTTGGACGTGCGCTGGAGGCGGGCATCAACTTTTTCGACACCGCGGACATTTATTCCGTGGGCGAAAGCGAACGCGTCACCGGAAACCTGCTCAAGCATTTCGGCGTAAAGCGCGAGAATGTGGTTGTCGCCACGAAAGTTTTTCAAACCATGAGCGACGATCCCAACGACCGCGGCTTGTCGCGCAAGCACATCCTGGACTCGATTGACAAATCGCTCACGCGCCTGCAAATGGATTACGTGGACTTGTACCAAATCCACCGCTGGGATTACAACACCCCCATCGAAGAGACAATGGAAGCATTGCACGATGTCGTCAAGGCAGGCAAGGCGCGTTACATCGGCGCATCCTCGATGTACGCATGGCAATTTGCGAAAGCGTTACATACATCAGAGAAACACGGCTGGACGCGCTTCGTGACGATGCAGGATCACTACAACCTCGTCTACCGCGAAGAGGAACGCGAGATGATCCCGCTCTGCAAAGATGAAGGCATCGGACTGATCCCCTGGAGCCCGATGGCGCGCGGATTCTTCGCGGGCAATCGCAAACCTGGCGGCGGAGGCGAGACCGTGCGCGCAAAAGGCGACGCGTTCGCGGATGAGTTGTACTTCCGTGAAGAGGACTTCAAAGTGGCCGAGCGCGTGCAGGAAATTGCCAAAGCGCGCGGTGTCACCGGTCCGCAGATCGCGCTGGCTTGGCTGTTGAACAAACCACACATCAGCGCGCCCATCATCGGCGCGAGCAAAATGGATCACCTCAACCAGGCGATTGCCGCGCTGGAGATCAAACTGTCCGACGAGGAAGTGAAACGGCTCGAAGAGTTGTACCAGCCGCATCCCATTTTGGGACATTCGTAACGCAGAATCCATTCCGCGCGGTTGAATCCCATCTCTCACGGCCTGGGATGAGCGCATTTTGATTGTCTGGTTTGGTACAATAGGGGCGAAATCTTTACTTGGAGACCCATTCTTGGTAGACACCCTAAAAATCGTCATCCCCATGGCCGGCTGGGGGACGCGCATGAGGCCGCAAACATACAGCAAGCCCAGACCGCTCGTCAGCGTGGCCGGCAAGACTACGCTCGAGCATCTATTGGACATGTTCGCCAGCGTGCCAGATCCGCAAAACGCGGAGTATGTTTTCATCGTCGGGCCGTACCTCGGCGAAACGCAAATCCCTGCCTTCATTAAAGAACGCTATCCGAACATGAACGCCCATTTCGTGGTGCAACGCGAAATGAAGGGACAGTCGCACGCCATCGCGCTGACGCGGGAGATTCTGCGCGGCCCGACGATCGTCTGTTTTTCGGACACGTTGATGGACGCGGACTTCTCGCACCTCGCGGACGAGGGGGCGGATGCCGTTGCCTGGGTGATGCCCGTCCCCGATCCGCGCCGCTTCGGCGTCGCCGAGCTGGGCGCGGACGGCTGGGTGACGCGCTTCATCGAAAAGCCGCCGACGCTGGAGAATAATCTCGCTGTGGTTGGGTGCTATTATTTCAAACGCGTAGAATCCCTGCTGGCCGCGATTGATGAACAGGTCAAGCGCGGCGTGACGCTCAAGAACGAATACTTTCTCGCCGACGCCATCTCGATCATGATCGAACAGGGCGCAAGAACGCGGACGCAACCCATCAACACCTGGCTGGATACTGGAACAATCGAGGCCACGCTGGATACGAACAGGGTGTTGTTGGAGAAGGCAAGTAGACAGGTAAACAAGTACACAGGTAGACAGGTAGACAGGTACACAGGTACAAAGGTGACGGTGATCGAGCCTTCATTTATTCATCCGAGCGCCGAGATAAAAAACTCAACCATCGGGCCGTACGCCTCCATCGGCGCGGACTGCAAGATCGAGGACAGCCGCATCGAAGACAGCATCCTCGAGGCGGGGTGCGAGATCAAGTCCGCGGGGCTGGTGCGCTCGTTAATCGGCAAACAGGCCAAAGTCCAGGGAAGAGGCGAGGCGCAGTCCCTGTCGTTGAATATCGGCGACGATAGTTCAGTC
>CAYJLS010000068.1:0-20925 GCA_964371065.1 uncultured Anaerolineaceae bacterium
TCCGATTGATGCTTCGCAATTTAGCGAAAACATGACTTTTCAGACACTCTCTTAGCGCGGTCAACGCCATTCCACGCAGACGCGCGAGTTCCGCCAAATATTCGACGCGACGCGCTTCCAGTTTTTCGACTTGCTGGACCATCTGTAGCAGTTCTTCGTATTCGTCAGGCGTCAATACCTCTGCTTGCCGTTTTGCAATAAGTTCGTTGTACCGTTTCTAAACATCAGATGGAATCCCCTCGTTGATTTTGAGCAGTAGTTCGGATTCAACGCGTGGCAAACTTGGGGCTTGCCGCTGTGCGCGCAAAGCAATGACCTGAAAGACAAACTGCTCCAAATCGGGTTGGCTCAATCGTCCTACCGCCTTCAGCAATTCATCGGTCAACACTTGGGCTTCAACTTGAACAACAGGCATACGAAACTCCTTTGAGGATAATTATACCCGTAACCGAATAGCCG
The DNA here is from genome assembly GCA_964371065.1 of uncultured Anaerolineaceae bacterium. GTDB lineage: Bacteria > Chloroflexota > Anaerolineae > Anaerolineales > Villigracilaceae > Denitrolinea. Next base: position 460 of record CAYJLS010000068.1, read on the forward strand.
CTTATGGTTCTCCAGAAAAGTTTTTTCCATAATCGTCAATGCAGGTTGAATTGACGATCCGACTCACGCGATGCTGACGCCGATGAGGCGACCGACTCCGTAGGTCAGGGCGGCGGCGACCATGCCGACGAGAACCTGCCGGAAACCGGAATACCAGACGTTGCGTCCCGTCATCAGGGTGATGGCCGCGCCGATGATGAACAGTCCCACCGCGCTGACGGCCAGGCTGATATAGATGGCCTGCGCTCCGCTCCAGAACAGGAACGCGAAGATGGGGAAGATCGCGCCGACCGCGAATAGGATGAACGAGGTGAACGCGGCTTCGTAGGCCGAGCCGCCCAGTTCCTCGGGGTCAATCCCCAGTTCTTCGCGGGCCAGCGTATCGAGGATGCTGCCCTTGTCTGCCATCATGTGACTCGCCAGTTCGCGCGCCCGATCTTCGGGTAATCCCTTGGCCTGGTAGATGAGCGAAAGTTCTTCCTGCTCCTCCTCGGGGTTGGAGGCGATCTCTTCCGCTTCGATCTTGATCTGGTGCTCATACAGTTCGCGGGAACTCTGCACCGAAAGCCACTCGCCCAGCGCCATCGAACCCGCGCCGGCCAGCAGACCGGCCAACCCCGCGATCAGCACCTGTGAGTTGGAACTGGTCGCGCCGGCCACGCCCATGACGAGGCTGAGAATGGAGACCAGTCCGTCGTTTGCGCCGAGCACGGCCGCGCGCAGGGCGTTGCCTCCGCCCGCGCGGTGGCGGCCTTCCATTTGAGCCACGCTCCCGCCGCTCATTCCGCCCGAAGAACTGGATGCCATACTGAGCAGGCGCGCGTGGGATTTTTCATCCGCGGAAAATTCCCCGGCTTCGCTATCGGGTTGTCCGTCGTATGCGCGGCTGTCGGCTTTTTCGTTGCCGGCGATCGTCGGCAGGACAAATTGCGGGCCGAAGCGTTTCGCCAGCCAGATCATGACGGCCGCGCGTCCGCTGGGCTTGCGCGCCGGGAGGGGGGCTTTCAACTCCTCCAGTTTTTTCTCCCAGGCGGCGGCGTGTTTTTCCTCGCTGGCGGCCAGTTTAAGATACACCTTCGCCATTTGCGGTTGCTTTTCGGTTTCCGCAAGCGCGCGATAGAGCGCGGCGCCGTCAATTTCTTTTTGAAAATTGGCGCGGTAACGCGCGATGTCATTTTGGTCAGGCATGGTTCCCTCCGAACCTCATTCGATCTGGAAAATGTAGGTCGAATACGGCGGTAATTCCTTCACGGGTTGCGCGCTCAGCGTGGATGAGTCGGTTGTTCCCATCAGCGGCGTCAGCGCGGCTCCCGTCGTCAGGCCGGAGTTTTTCCAATCCAGAGCGTAGTCGCCGGTGGACTTCCCGTCCAGGTTGATCAGCACGAGAATCTTATCATCCTTTTCAATTCGCAGAAGCGCGTATACCGAGGAATTATCCGTGGGAATCAGGAAGACGCTTCCGGTGCGTAAAGCGGGATGCGCGTTGCGGATGGCGATCAGCGCGCGGTACTGCGACAGGAGGGAGGCGGGATCATTGGTCTGCGCGGCGACGTTGACCGCGCTATAACCCGCGTCAGGCTGACGCCAGGGCTTGCCTCCGCTAAACCCGGCGTTCGCGGCGTCTGACCATTGCATCGGGAGGCGGATGTTCTCGTCGGGTTTCTTCCCAACCATGCCGATCTCTTCGCCGTAATAAATGAATGGCACGCCCGGCGACGTGAGCAGGAGCGAGGCCGCGACTTTGGCTTTGTCCACTTCGCCATACAACTGTGACATGGCGCGGTCCTGGTCGTGATTGGTCAGGAAGGGCGCGTAGTGCGCGTTCGGCATGGCCTTGCCGCTGTAGTTGATTGCATCCGTGGCGTAGGCGGCCTGCCTGCGATTGGCGGAATTGATGAAGGCATTGGCGAGATGGAAATTGAAAACCAGGTCGAGTTGGTCCCCGCTGGTGTAGTCCGCCAGCGTCTGGGGTGTATCGCCGGAAATTTCACCAACCGTCATCGCTTCGGGGTTGGCGGCCTTGTAGACCGGGCGGAAATCCTTGAACCACTCGTGGGTGGAAGCGGTGTTCTCCTGCTTTCTACTTTCCTCGATCAGGTGTTTAGCCGCGTCGAGGCGGAGGCCATCCACGCCAACATCCTTGAGCCAGAAGGATGTGACCTTATCCATTTCCTTCGTCACTTTGGGGTTGTTGTAGTTCAGGTCGGGCATGAAGGCTTCGAAGATGCCGTAATAAAATCCTGTAGTAGATGGATGCCAGACGCGCTCGTTCCACGGGCCTTTGTAATTCGGGTCAGTTTCACTCCAGATGTACCAGTCCCGATATTTGGATTTGACATCCTTTTTGGCTTCCTTGAACCACGGATGCTGGTCGGAGGTGTGGTTCAGCACCATGTCTATGATGATGCGGATGCCGCGCTTGTGAGCCTCGGCTAGCAGATTTTTGAAATCCTCCATCGTCCCATATTGCGGGTTGACGCCGTAGAAATCGGTGACATCATAACCGTGGTAGGAGGGGGAGGGGAAGATGGGCATGAGCCAGATGCCTGTCACGCCCAGGTCTGCCGTGGTGTTGGGATCGCCGTCGTTGAGGTAGTCTAGTTTTTCGGTGATGCCGTTGAAGTCGCCGATGCCGTCGCCGTTGCTGTCGTTGAAACTGCGGACGAAAATCTCGTAGAAGACGGCGTCGTTCCACCACGAGTTGCCGTCAGTGGTTGGGGCGGGGGAAACCTCTGTCGAAACGGCGGGCAGGCACGAGGTCAGGATGGAGGCGAGGAGCAGGAGTATGGTCAGTTTGTTGCGCATGTCATAATCCGTATATAAAAAAGGGGCGGTCTTGTGGACCGCCCCGAGGGGTTTCGGCGTCCTAGCCTTTGACGCTTCCAAGCGTCAGGCCGGAGATGAGCCACTTGGAGGAGTAGAGGAAGAGCGCCATGACGGGGATGGCGATCAGCACCGAGGCCGCGGAGAATTGTCCCCACGAAACGGTGAATTGCTGGGCGAAGGTGAAGATGCCGAGCGGCCAGGTGAACATGTCGTTTCTCTGCAGAACGACGCGCGCCACGATGTATTCGCTCCAACCGCCCATGAAGCTGAAGAGGAAGGCAATGGCCAGCGCGGGTGTGGAGAGCGGCAGGATGATCTTGGTGAAGACGGTGAAGCGGTTGGCGCCGTCAATCAGCGCGGCCTCTTCGAGGTCTACGGGGATGGTGTCGTAGTAACCCTTGAGCGTCCAGATGGTAAGCGGCACGGAACTGACCGAGTAGGCGATGATCAGGCCGAGGGCGGTGTTGATCATTTTGAGTTGTGCCAGCATGATGAAGAGCGGCAATAGCAACATGCCTGCCGGGATCATCTGGGTGGTGAGCAGGAAGACGAGTCCCGCCGCCCGCCCGGGGAATTTGAAGCGCGAAAATGCGTAAGCGCTAACCGCCGCCAAAATCATGCTGATGACGGATGTGACCGACACGACCGAGATCGAGTTCCAGATCCACAGGAAGAAATCGGATTGGCGATTTTTCTCCGGCGCCCCGAAGAGCACCTCCTTGTAGTTGTCGAGGGTGGCATTCTCCGGGATGATGCGCAGGGAGGTGGTGAGCAGGGTGTCGTTGGGGCGCAGGGAGATGGTGATCACGCGCAGGGCAGGATAAACCGCAATGATCGAGGCAATGATCAATGCCATGTGGATGAGAATTCTTTTGAAGGGGCTGTCGCCGCGGCCGCGTACGAAGAACCAGCGCAGGGCTTTGGTGACGGGGGATATGGGCTTGGGTGTGTTCATGTTGGCTCCTCGCTATTCGGTTGCGGATTTCAGCCCGCCAGATGTCCGCAGGTAGATCAGAGTAAAGATCAGCAGGATGACGAAAATCACCAGGGCGAACATGGCGCTGAAGCCATACCGGTAAAACTGGAAGGCGGCTTTATACATCGAGGAGACCAGGATGTCTGTTTTCTCCTGAGGGCCTCCCTGTGTGATGAGGTAGATGATATCGATCTTGTTGAATGTCCATACCACGCCGAGGATGATGGCGGGCGTCAAAACCGGGCGCAGGAGCGGCAGGGTGATGTGGCGAAATTGCTGGACTTTGGTGGCTCCGTCAATTTCCGCGGCTTCGTAGTATTCCTGTGAGATGCTCTGCAATCCGCCCAGGATGATGACGCACATGAACGGGATGCCGAGCCAGATGTTGGACATCAGGACGGATACGAATGCCCAAAACGCATCCTGTTTCCAACTCACTGGACCGATGTGGGCGGCCAGGTAACTAAACATGTTTCCTATGCCGATTATGTTTGCCGTCCCGTGGCTGATGGTGGTCAGCCACGTATTCAGGTCCGTTAGCAGAATGTTGAACAATCCATAGCGACTGTCGAATTCATTGCGCAGGGCCATGGCCGCGATGGTGGTGGGGATGGCCCACGGGATGATCAGGAGGGTCCGATAGACGCCCTGCATTTTCATGGGGCGGTGCAGGAGCAGGGCGAGCGCCATGCCGCCGCCAACGTGGAAGGTTACGTTGATCGCGGTCCACAGGATCGTGCGTCCGAAGACCTCAAAGAACATGGCGTCTTTGGCGACTTTGCCTGTGAACAGGGTTTTTAGATTTTCCCAACCATAGATCAGTCCATACTGGGCGTTTTTGGTGGCCTGTGTGCCGAGGGATGCGTTGGAGAAAGCCAGTTTGATCTCAAAAAGGAAGGGGTAGATGATGAGGAATAGAATGCCTATCAGCGCGGGGAGGACGAGCAGATATGATAAACCTAATTTGCTGTTGCGCGGGATGCTCAACTTGTGGATGATGACGTAGATCCCCGTGATGATCAGAGCCAGGAGCAACCCGACGATCAGACCCGCCACTCCTTCATCGTATAAAATATTGTACAGGATGTCTTGCAGTCCGCTGAACAGGGTGATTGGCAAGCGGATGAAGTTGCCAAGGAATGTATCCCCAAGACGGAACAAGTCTGTTGCTTCAAAGAAAGTGAATATCGAAAGGAGTGTTAGCAGGCCTAGGAAGATTTGCAAACCCTGAACGATGTTCTTTGCCTTTGCGTCTCGCGGTTGGCGGAAGAATATTTGATAGAAATAAACCTCGATCAACCCGAGACCAATCAGGATGCCAAACAGGAATCCGCCGATTTCACCCAAACGCGAAAGAATGATGTTGAAGTTTAGCGTGATCCCGGATGCAAAGGGGGAGATCAGGGCATTGAGAACAAAATATATGACAAACAGACCAATGACCCAGTATACATAGGGAGGAATTCGGCGCAGGGCGGGTTTATTTTCCATGCTTGGCCTCACAAATAAGTATGAATAGAGGGGGGGCCCATGCCCCCCCTCTCAAAACGAATAACAGAGAAACTAGGGTGTAGCGGTTGGTTGACCCAGGGTGGCAACGCATTCGTCCGCAGAAGTCTGTGCGGCCTTGGCGGCATCAGCCGGGGTGGTGGTACCAGCCATCACGCCTTCGAGGTTCGGGCGCCAGGCATCCCACGCACAGCGCATCTCGGCGGCGGCGGGTTGACCACGGCCATTCGCGAGGGCGGCCATGGAGCCGGCCAGGATCGGGTCGCTGGCGATGGATGGATCCTTTGCAATTTCAGTGTTGGAGGGCAGGCGCTTGAACTGATCCAGCCACTTCTTCTGAACGTCGGCGGAGGTCATGAAGGTGATGAACTTCACGAGGGCGGCCTTCTTAGCGGCGTCTGCAGCCGACACGTTGGAGACCATGAAGTACTTGCCAGCCGTCATTTCGGTGAAGGGTTTGCCGTTGATGGGCGGGACCGGGGCAACGCCCATCTTGTCGCCGAGGGCCTTGGTGTAGTCGCCGAGCGACCAGTCGCCGTTGATGATCATGGCGGCTTTGCCGTCTTTCATCAGGGTGTCGGCGCAGTTGTAATCGCATTCCGCCGGGACAACGCCGTCGGTCTTCAGTTTGGCGACGAAGGCCAGATAGTCCTGGAAGGCCTGGTTGTTGAAGGTGGGTTTGTCGCTCGCATCCAGCGGCCAGCCGCCGAACGCACCGTAGAAGCCAGCGCCCCAGAAGGGCTCGTTCAGGTTATAGGCGAAGCCCTGGATATCACCAGCGGTGAGTGCCTTGGCCTGGGTGATTAGATCTTCGAAGGTGGCGGGCGGGGTGGCAATCAGATCCTTGTTGTAGATCAACATCAGGTGGTTGCCGTAGTTATCGGGGACGCCCCAGAGGGTGCCGCCAACAATCGCCGGGTCGAGAGCGCCCTGGAAGAACTGTCCCAGGAACTTCTTGTCGAACAGGTCGCTGACGGGGGCAACGATTTGCAGGGTGCTGAACGGGCCCGCAAAGTCATTCGGGACGCGGACAACGTCCGGGGCCGCATTGGCCAGCGAAGCGGTCTGGAATTGGTCGCGCAGGGCCTCGTTCTCATAGTGTGTGCGTTCCACCGTGATGGTGGGGTTGGCGGTCTGGAAGTCCGCGATCAACTGGTCAATGAAGACGTCCACATCCTCGCCTTCCTGTTCCCAGAAGGTGATGGTGACGGGGCCGGTGTCCTTGGGGCCGCAGGCGGTCAATAGCATGGTGGCAACTACGAGGATGCTCAACAGGAGCATCAATTTGGATTTCATATTCTTCTCCTTGATTAGGGTAGGGTAATTGATTTGAAAGCGGGTTTGATTTTGGAATGGCAGAGTTTTACAGGGCATCACCTCCTTATATTTCAATGAAGCGCTTCTTCGGTCTGCGCGTCGAAAATATGGAAATTGTCCATATCGAACACCACTTGCGCCTGCTCTCCGATGCGTAGTTTCGAGCGCGGGTCCACGCGGGCGACAAAGATGTTTTTTCCATTGACCAGATAGAGGAAAATCTCGTTCCCCATCAGTTCCGTCACATCCACTTTGATGTCTATCTTTTCGCCGTGAATGTTGGGGGGCGTGAAGTTTACATCGTGGATATTTTCCGGGCGGATGCCGAAGACGATTTCGCGGCCGGCATATTGTTCAAAGCGCTTTGCCTGCTCCGCTGGCAGGGGAACTTTGAAACCGTCCGATTCCACGATCAGCCGATCATTTTCCTTGCGCAGGCGGGCGGGGAAGAAGTTCATGGCGGGCGAGCCGATGAAGCCTGCCACGAACAGGTTGTTGGGATGATCGTACAGGCTCTGGGGCGTGTCAATTTGTTGTAGTTTGCCCCGGTTGATGACCGCAATGCGGGTTGCCATGGTCATGGCTTCGACCTGGTCGTGGGTGACGTAGATGAAAGTTGTCTGCAGACGCTGGTGCAGTTTGCTGATCTCGGCTCGCATCTGGACCCTGAGCTTGGCATCCAGGTTTGAGAGCGGCTCATCGAACAGGAAGACCTTCGGCTCGCGGACGATGGCGCGTCCCACCGCCACACGCTGGCGCTGTCCGCCCGAAAGCTGGCGGGGTTTGCGCTGGAGCAGGTCTGTGATACCGAGCACTTCCGCCGCCTGGTTCACTCTTCGGTTGATTTCATCTTTTGGGGTTTTCTTGAGTCGCAGGCCGAAGGCCATGTTTTCAAATACAGATAAATGCGGATATAAAGCATAGGATTGGAAGACCATGGCGATATCGCGGTCTTTGGGTGCGATTTCGTTCACCACGCGGTCGCCGATCAGGACTTCCCCGCTGGTAATTTCCTCCAGCCCTGCCAGCAACCGCAGGGCGGTCGTTTTACCGCATCCCGATGGACCGACCAGCACAAGGAATTCCTTGTCTTCCACTTGGAAATTGATGTTGTCAACGGCGGTGGTCTCGCCAAACTTCTTGACGACATTCTTGTAGGTCACACTTGCCATGGTTCATTCCTCCGTTTCGTGATGAGTATGGTGGTTTAATTATACTCTTCCACCGTCCATCCGGTTAAGTGGCTATTTTGTGGAGTGCGCTCGAAAGCGCCTGTACGACCGCGCCCATGCACGAAGAGCGTTTGCCGAGCAGGGCGGTCGTAATCCGCACCGCGTATGCGGCGGCGGGTAAACTGCGTTTTAGCACTGCCTTGCGGATTGGTTCCAGAAACAGGTCGCCGGTCTGCGCTACGCCGCCTCCCACCACCACAATGTTCGGGTTGAAAAGGTTCACGAGACTGGTAATTGCGATTCCAAGCTGGTTGCCGGCTTCTGCAAGAATTTCCTGCGCCACCAGGTCGCCGCGGGCGGCCGCTTTTGCGATATCCGTCACTGTCATGGTTTCCGGGTTTGGATGCTCGGCCAGTTCGGTGCGTTTGTTCATCTGGATCGCTTCGCGTGCCTTTGCCACAATCGCCTTTCCGCCAGCCATGGCTTCCAGGCAACCGTGGTTTCCGCACGTGCAGAGCGGACCGTTTTCATCAATGGTCATGTGGCCGATTTCGCCTGCCGAGCCGGTTGCGCCGCGGTAAATCTGTCCGTCTATGAACAGTCCCGCGCCGATGCCCGTCCCGACTTTGATGTAGGCCAGGTTTAGTTCTCCGCGTCCCGCGCCGTAGGCCCATTCGCCCAGCACGCCCAGTTCGGCGTCGTTGTTGAGCGAGACGGGACAGCCCCATAGCTTTTCGAGCGTATCGCGGATGGGGAAGCGGTCCCAGCCCGGCATGATCGGCGGCGAAAGCACCATGCCAGCCGTGGCAACTGTCGGGCCAGGCACTCCCAGCCCGATGGCGGCCAGGTCGGGCAGACCAAGCCCAAGTCCCGCGAGAAGCTCGCGCAGTAAACCGTCCGCTTGTTGGATGCAGTCCGTAGGGCCATCCGCAATGTCGAACGGGATTTCCTTTTCGGCCAGCACTTGTGCGGCAAAATTTGCGATCAGGATGGTCAGGTGCGTGGCGCCCATATCAATGCCTGCCACGTTCCCGCTTGACGCGTTAATTTCCAGCAGGATGGGCGGCCGTCCATTGGATGCAGAACGGCTTCGGGTTTCGTGGATCAGGTGGGTTTGAATGAGATCGTTGACAATGGGAGTGACTGCGGCGCGGGTGAGCGTGAGCCGCTGTGCCAACCCCACTCGTGAAATTCCCCCGGGCGTGAAGCGGATAAGATCCAAGACGGCATGTTTGTTAATGTACTTTACATTCTGAGACGGGAGGAAACGAATGTAAGTGCTCAACGCGGCCTTTCCTGGGAACAGTAGGGACGAAATTACACAAATATGATAGCACGGATTTTTACTTTGTCAAGTACATTAACAAACAGATTAACAAAAAAGTCCCGCTCCGAGATCGAAGCGGGACTTTTTTGGTGAGACTATTTTCTGAGCGCTTCCCAACCCGCATATTGCGCGGTCTCTCCCAGTTCGGATTCGATGCGCAGGAGTTGGTTGTACTTCGCCACGCGGTCGGAGCGGGCCGGGGCGCCGGTTTTGATCTGGCCGGTGTTCAGCGCCACTGCCAGGTCGGCGATGGTGGCGTCCTCGGTTTCGCCGGAGCGGTGGGAGATGACCGTCCGCCAGCCGGCGCGGTGACACAGTTCCGCCGCCTCGATGGTTTCGGTTACGGTGCCGATCTGGTTGAGTTTCACCAGCAGGGCGTTGGCCGCGTTCTCCTGAATGCCGCGGCGGACGCGCTCGGGGTTGGTCACCAGCAGGTCGTCGCCCACGATCTGGATTTTGTCGCCCAGTTTTTTCACCATCAGTTTCCACGACTCCCAGTCGTTCTGTGCGAGGCCGTCTTCAATGGAAACGATCGGATAGTCCTTTACCCATTTGGCCCAGAATTCCACCAGTTGTTCGCCCGTGAATTTTTTGCCTTCTTTGCGAAGGTTGTAGGTCTTTGTTTTTTCGTCATACAACTCGGAGGCGGCGGGATCGAGCGCAATCGCCACGTCTTTGCCGCGCCCAGCTTTGAAGCCCGCTTTTTTGATGGCCGCCAGGATAACCTCGATGGCTTCGTTGTTGGCTTTCAGCGAGGGCGCGTAGCCGCCTTCATCGCCCACCAGGGTGACGCAGCCTTTTTCCTTCAAGACCGACTTGAGGGCGTGGTAGATTTCCGCGCCCCAGCGCAGGCCCTCCGCGAAACTCCCTGCGCCGAATGGCATGACCATGAATTCCTGCATATCGGTGGACTGCCAGGCGGTGTGCGCGCCGCCGTTCAGGATGTTCATCATCGGCACGGGCAGGACGTGCGCGTGCACGCCGCCGAGATAACGATACAGCGGCAGTCCCAGCGAATTGGCCGCGGCCTTCGCGACCGCCAGGCTGACTCCCAAAATCGCGTTCGCGCCGAGTTTGGATTTGTTCGGCGTGCCGTCCAGCGCCAGCAGGGCGAAGTCAATGCCGCGCTGGTCGGAGGCGTCCATACCGAATAATTCGTCCGAGATTGCGCCGTTCACGTTGGCGACCGCCTTCGTCACGCCCTTGCCGCCGAAGCGTTTCTTGTCGCCGTCGCGCATTTCGAGCGCCTCGTGTTCGCCGGTGGACGCGCCAGAAGGCACGGCCGCGCGTCCCCACGCGCCATCCATCAAAACGACTTCCACTTCCACGGTCGGGTTGCCGCGTGAATCCAGAATTTCCAGCGCTGAAATACTCTCAATTGTTGTGTCCATATTGAACCTCGTCATTAGGGATTCAAATCTCAGGCCAAAGTTGTCAATTTCTCCTGTAGCCAGAGGTTGATCAATGTTTCGGTAGACACCCCCTGCTTGCGCGCGTGGGTTCGCGCTTTTGAAAGCAAATCCCTCGCAAGCGCTAAATAGACTTTGCTCGATTTCAAATCAATCTCGACCTCGACCGGTTCCATCAAGTCTTCATAATCAGCGCTGCTGTGGGAATCCCAAACCCCCCAAAATTGTTCGAGCGAGGCAAAATTATCCGGCAGTTCGTTCTTTGGCGAAGAACCGTGTTTATCTCGCATAGGCTTTCCTCTCTTTCTTGTCCATATCACGCGCGCTCAAAATCAGTGCATCATCAGTTCGTTTGTGGATAGAGAACGCCACAAGGGTACGTCCTGCGTTCGTCTGGCCCAATGCCCTGTAAACATCTTCTCCTTGAAAGCGCCCTCTCTCCATTCGCGTTATCTTGGGCCTGTTTGCGAATATTTCCTCGACTTCTTCAGGTATGACGCCGTGCTTCACTTCAAGTTTCTCGACAATCTCTTCGAGCCAGATAAAGTCAGCAATTCTCACGGGTTCGTTCTCCGCCAATAAGTATAATGCAAATTTCTCTTACCTGCCACGACCCCCAAACGGCGGAAATGCTTTCAATCGTTGTGTCCATTTTGCATTCCTGGGGTTATAGTGTTTGATGTGCGCACATAAAGGTTGTCGCGGCGGACTGCAAAATCTTCGCGAAGCACCCTGCAAAGGGCCCGATTTTGCCCGAATTCGGGAGACTTCAGACTCCGCTTCCTGACAAGGTTTTCGTGCGCACACAATTTGATTGTTGAATGAAGAGAACTTCCTGTCCAGTATAATCCTCTTTCAAGAATTGATTTTTTATGGAATTAACCAACACCTCCACCCCTCTCGAATCCGACCCGCGCGACCGCAAGCAATTCTATTTTCACGCCACGCCATTGCGAAAGGTGATCGTTGCTCTTCTGCGCGCCGTCTTCTCCCTCTTCATGGATAAGCGCGTCGAAGGCCTCGAAAACTTTCCGCTGGACGGCGCCGTCATCGTCGCGTGCAACCACGTCACCACCTTTGATGTGTTCCCGATGCAGTTATCCCTGCCGCGCCCGATCTTTTACATGGGCAAGTCCGAACTGTTCCAGAATCCCATTACCGACGTAGTTTTCCGCAATCTCGGCGCGTTCCCGGTGACGCGCGACAAGAAAGACCCCTGGGCCTACAACCACGCGCTCAAAGTCCTCGCGCACGGCCAGACCCTCGGCATGTTCCCCGAGGGGACGCGCTCGCGCGGCCGCGGACTGGGCGTCGCCAAGACGGGCGTGGCGCGCATGGCCATCGAGACGGACACAATCATCGTCCCGATGGCGATTGTTGGCTCGGATAAATTCTTCCAGCGATTTCCCCACCGCGCGCGCGTGACCGTGAGCCTGCTCCCGCCCATCCAGCCGAATCCTGGCGAGACACCGCTCGCGCTCACCGACCGCCTGATGTTCACCCTCGCCGCGGCGTTGCCGCCTGAAATGCGGGGCGTGTACGCGGAAATGCCCAAGGGGTTTGGGTGACAGTGATCAGTTATCAGTCATCAGTCATCAGTGACCAGTCCCCGTCGCAATGGCGGGGACTGATTTTGTCAACTCTTTCCTCTGATCACTGATAACTGATCTAGCCACCTGTCACTTTGTTCAAAAAGCACGCCGTTGGTCGAGTAGGCGGTGCACTTCCGCCATATCGAGACCAACATACCGGCAAACTACCCGCAAATGTGGTCTCGATACGCCCCAAGAAGAGCACTTGGGGCTACTCGACCACCGGCATCTTGAAACTGTCAGGTGGCTAGATCACTGACTACTGATCACTGGTTACTGATCACTGATTACTGGTTACTGAACCTAAGCCACTTCCAAATACTTCTCGATCTCATAATCCGTCACGTGGATGCGGTAGTCGTCCCACTCATCCCGCTTGGCGCGCGCGAAGGCTTCGTAGACGACCGGTCCGAGCGCGGCTTTCAACACCTCGTCCTTGTCCAGTTCGCCCAACGCTTCGGCCAGGGAGCCGGGCAGTTCGCCCACGCCCATCGCTTTGCGCTGCTCGCGGTTGAGTTCGTACAAGTTGACATCGTTCAGGGCCGCGGGCGGGGCCATCTGCTTGTCAATGCCGTCCAGCGCGGCGGCCAGCATGGCGGCGAAGGCCAGGTACGGATTCGAGGATGAGTCGGGGAAGCGCAGTTCGGCGCGCATGGACTTGTTGCGCCCCTCGGTGTAACGCGGGATGCGGATCAGCGCCGAACGGTTGCTCTCTGCCCAGCCGATGTACGCGGGCGCTTCGTAGCCGGGCACCAGCCGCTTGTACGAGTTGACCGTCGGCGCGACCACCGCGGCCAGCGCGCGGGCGTGCAGGAGTTGTCCCGCGATGAACGCGTAGGCGGTCTTCGACAATTTGAATTCGTCTTTGGCGTCGAAGAACACGTTCTCGCCCTTATCGTCGAACAATGACTGGTGACAGTGCATGCCCGAACCGTTAATGCCAAAGACCGGCTTGGGCATGAACGAGGCTATCAGCCCGTGTTGCGCGGCAATGGCCTTCACGGTGTATTTCAACGTCAGCACGTTATCCGCCGAGCGCAACGCGTTGGCGAAGCGGAAGTCAATTTCGTGCTGGCCGAGCGCCACCTCGTGGTGTCCCACTTCCACTTCGATGCCCATGCTCATCAAGGCTTCCATCAACTCCGTGCGCACGCGCACCGCCTCGTCATCCGACGAGAAATCGAAATAACTGCCCACATCGTGCGGCACGGGATGCACGCCGTGTCCGTTTGTGCCTTTGAACAGGAAGAACTCCGGCTCCGGGCCGATGTTATACGTCCAGCCGCGCTCCGCCAGTTTCGCCAGCATCCGCTTCAAGGTCCCGCGCGGATCGCCCTCGAAGGGTTCGCCGTCCGGCATGAAGATGTCGCAGAAAATGCGCGCCCGCCGCCGGTCCTCGGGTGACCACGGTAGCGCCGCGTACGTGTCGGGGTCCAGCACGAGTCGCATGTCGCTTTCCTGGATGCGGGCGAAGCCCTCCACCGACGAGCCATCGAACCACACGCCGTCTTCCAGCGCGCCCTCCAGGTTGTGGATCGGCATGTCCACGCTTTTCACCGTGCCCATCACGTCGGTGAATTGCAACGAAACAAAATTGATCTTATCTTCCTGGATGCGTTTGACCAAATCTTTTGCGTTCATTTTTTCTCCTTTTTCGATTTACGATTTCGCTTGCCAACTGATTACCAATTACTGATGACTGCTCACTGATCACTGTTTACTGATGACTGCTCATTACTCACCGATCGCACCCGCCTCCTTCCTGACCCCGGGCCTGCTCCTGTTTACGAACATCACCGACCCCACGATGATCGCGGCCGCCAACCCGATGTGCGGCTCCAGCGGCTCCGCGGCCAGCCAGTTGCCGAGCAACACCGCCACGACCGGGTTGACGTACGCGTAGGTGGAAACGAGCGAGATGGGCGCGTTTTGCAACAGCCAGCCATACGACACAAACCCGATCAGTGAACCGACCAGGATGAGATACCCCAGTCCCAGCGCGGACTTGGCGGTCACGCCCGACGGATCCCATTTGGACAACTCTCCCGTGACGAGCGAGACGGCGAACAGGCCGAGACTGCCCATCAACATTTGGCCGCCTGTGCTCATCAGCGTGGACTTTGGCAATTCCGCGTGTTTGCTGTAAACCGAGCCGATGCTCCAGAAAATAGTGGCCGCCAGCAAGGCCGCGATCCCGAGGGAGTCCAGTTTTGTGGCGCTCCCCGAAATCTCTGCCGGGCCGATCAGGATGAAGATACCGGCGAACCCCACCAGCAACCCAACGATGGCTTGCCAGGTGGGTTTGATCCCGCCAGGTCGGATGGCCTCTGCCACCACGAGGAACAAGGGAGTCGAGCCGATCACCAGCGCCGCGACTCCCGAAGGGATGGTTTGCTCGGCCCACGCCACCAGTCCGTTGCCGCCCAACAGGAGCAGGTTGCCGATGATGACCAGCGAAATCCACTGTTTGCGCGTCGGCATGGGCGTCCCTGCCGAGCGTTGCCAGACGAGCAGGATCACGCCCGAAACGAGGAAGCGGATTCCCGCAGACAGGAATGGCGGGATGGTCTCCACCGTGAATCGAATCGCCAGATACGTGGAACCCCAGACGATGTACAACGCCAGTAATGCAATCCAGATTTTGGTTTTCATGGTTTCCTTTGAAAGACCTGACATGTCTCCATGAGGCCTTGATAATTAGTGTCTGCGTCCGCGCGAGGATTGAGGAAAGCCAGGGCGCGCATGAGACATGTCAGGTCTCAACCGACTCCTCGCGGAGACATGTCATGTCTGAGTTCACTCGCCAACAGCGCCTTCTTGCGCGCGCTTCCATACCGATAATTTCCGAACCCGCCGTCCTTGCGCAGGACGCGGTGACAGGGGATCAGCACCGCGACGGGATTGTGCCCCACCGCGGTCCCCACCGCGCGCAACGCGGACGGGTTTCCAATCTGCGCGGCGATGCGCTCGTATGTGGTGGCCGCGCCCGCGGGGATGGTCAATAGCGCCTCCCAGACTTTGATCTGGAAGTTGGTGCCGCGCAAGTGCAATCGCAGGGATTCTTTTCCGCGCTGGCTCAGGTCGAAGATTGGTTCGATGAGCGGCGCGGTCGCGCGGTAGTCTTCGATCATTTTCGCTTGCGACCAGTCTGCAACGAGGTTATCAATCGCGTCACCCTCGCTGGTTTGGATGAAGCCCAGATGACAGATGCCGCGCTCGGTCGTCGCGACCAGGCACGGGCCGAAGGGTGAGGCGTGGATCCCGTAGCGGAGAGTCAGCCCCGCGCCGCGGCTTTTGTATTCGCCTGGCGTCACCGCCTCGGTCGCCACAAAAAGATCGTGCAGGCGTCCCAGGCTCGACAGTCCGACCTGGTGCGTCGTGTCGAGCAAATTCTCGGATCGCGCTAAAAGTTCCTTGGCATTTTCCTTTGTCAGAAATTGCAGGAAGCGCTTGGGGCTGATGCCTGCCCAGCGCGTGAATGTGCGCTGGAAGTGCGACTCGCTCAAGCCTACTGCATTTGCGATCTCGTCCAATTCAGGCTGGCGCTGCGCGTTGGCTTCGATGAAGCGGATGGCCTGCTCAACCAGCCGATAATCTTGCGATAGTTCTGGGATGGATTCCATAACAGTCTCCTTTTGATGTTGGAGATTGTATTGCTCGTCCATTGTGGAAGCCACCCGATTCTTGCTCATTTTCTCCTTGGTAGTTGAATAGTTTCATGGTTTGGTAGTTACGTAGTTTTGGTAATTCGCGATCCAGGGGCAAGCCCGTGTCACCTGTGTACGTGTGTACCTGTGTACTTGCCAACGTGTCTACCTGTCCACATTAAACAAAAACAGGCACGCGCGGGCATGCCTGTTTAAACCACACGGGTATTAAAAAAGACGGCCCTTCCAAATGCAAACAGACACAGTATGTCTGTGTCATTGCGCCCACCCTGTCCCACACGTCACCGCGTGGTTTTCGGCCTTGCGCTTGCTTTGGAAGGGAGAAGGGAGCCAGTGACATGGCTCCAGAGGCATCCGCTGATCTATCCGATGTTCCGCTCCACCTTACTCCCCTCTCCCGTAATCGGGAGAGGGGCTGGGGGTGAGGGCGTTAGCGCCCCGTTCGCACGGGGGAACCTCCACCTCGTGATCTTTGTAGAACAAATTGGCAATTTGTTCTACAAAAGACCCAGCCGCTAGTTCTCCAATATTCAATTGTTAACTTGCCGGCGATTTTACTCGCGGCCATAGATCGAGTCAAGGAAAAATTAGAAAAGATACCCCGCACATGCCGTGTGCGACCGGGTTTTGGACCTGCTTTCGCAGGTGGGCTCCAATCGGGAAACGCCGCCTTGGCTCAGGCCTATCGCGTTATTTCCACGAAGATAAGAACCCGTTGTTTGGATGTTGGCCCAAAACGTGATAGTCACATCACGAACACAGCAGGGTACTGTTTTTATACCACAAACTCAAAGGGCAGGGGAGAGAAAAATTAGAAGGCCGTGAAAGTGTATAGTACAATCTGCCCATGCCCATTTCCTTGACTTCGCTGATTCTTGTCGCCTTTTTGCCGACTCCGCGTGACCTGGAGATCGCGCGGCTATTGGGTTGGTACCGCATCCCGCTTCGCACCGCCCCCAAAGTGGTCGCGGTGGACTACCTGGCTTTTTACCAGCCCGCGAGTTTTGGCGAGCGCGGCGGACAGATCGAATTCGTCAGCGAAGTGCGCGGCCACGAACTGGCCACCCGCGCCGAACTCCTGCGCGACGAGGCCGATCATCCCCGCGCGCGCGAGGAGTATTACAAAATCCAACTGGGCGGATTGGAAAAACTACCAACGCCGATCACCACCGATAAATGGAAGCGCATCACATTTCTCTACACCACAGGCGAATACCTGCTCAACGCGAAGTCCGTCAACGATCTTGTTGTCCAAAGCGACGAGCGTCAACTCCTCTGGCGCTCCCTGCGCGAACGCGCGGAAAACGAACAACTCTACAAAGTGGATTTGCCCGAAGCGGACCTTCCGCCTGAAGTCTTGATGGCATTGCTGGGAATCAAGGAAGAAAGCAATCCATACGAATCAAATTCATCTGGAGAAGGTGATTGGTAGATATTATGACCATCGCTCAAATCATTCTTGTTGTCGTTTTATGCGTTTCGCTTGTGTTGGTGGTGGCCAGCCGTCTTCGCATGGATCTGGCGGCCATGCTGATGGCTGTATCTTTGGGAATTTTTCAGTTTTTGGGTTTCGGAATGCTTGGCCCCGCGCAGACGCCGGACGCGGCGAGTAATATCCTGGCGGGATTTGGCCAGCCGATTGTCCTGATCCTCATATCGTTGTTTATCCTTACGCGGGTCCTGGAAAAAAGCGGTGTCACTCGCTGGCTTGCATGGCAACTGCTCAAAGTTGGCGGCGCGAATCAGGGCCGCTTGATCGGTCTCTTTGCGGCCACGGCTGCTTTCCTCTCTCTCTTCATGAACAATCTGGCCGCCGGCGCGCTGGTATTGCCGATTGCCATGGAAGTTGCGCGCCGCACAAAGATCAAGCCCAGCAAACTGCTGATCCCCGTCGCTTATGGAAGCTTGCTGGGCGGGTCAGCCACATATTTTACAAGCGCAAACATCATCGTCAGTACGTTGTTGCAGAATGCGAATCCGCCCCAGGCCGCCTTGCATGCCCTGGATTTCACGCCCACGGGCGGATTGATTGCCATCGCTGGCATTCTCTTCTTATCTTTTTTTGGTCGGCGTTTGTTGCCAGATCGCCAACCCTCACAGGAACAAAGTTTTGCGCGCTTGACAGGCAGTGAGTTGGAGGAGTTTTACGCCATATCGGAGCGTTTGTGGGAGGCTCAAGTCTTATCGGGAGCAACCCTGATTGGGAAGACCCTGGCACAGTCTGGGATCGGACGTCAGTGGGGGGTAACCGTGGCGGCCATTCATCGCAACAAGGAGGAAATTCTGTTGCCTCAACCCCAGCAGGTTGTTCGTGAAAATGATGTGCTGGTTTTGGTCGGGCGCGAGGAAAAGATCAAGCATTTGAAGGAGTGGGGTTTGGATGTTCGCCCGGAGAACGGTGAGGGCCATTTGAGTTCCAAAGGTGTCACATTTGCAGAGATCATCCTGGCTCCGCACTCGAAGGCCATCGGGCAAACCTTGAGGGACCTTGATTTTCGCCGTCGTTATGGCATGAGCGTGGTTGCCCTCCATCGCCTGGAACGGAGTTTCAGGACCGATGTGGGCAATTTGCAACTCGGCCTCGGCGATACCCTCCTGGTGGTGGGTACTACGCCTCAATTGGAAAGCCTGCGGCGCAGTTCCGACTTTATTGTGATCAAGCCGAACTGGAGTGATCAGCCCATCAATGTGAAAGAGGCGCTATTCGCTGTGATCATTGTCGTGGCGGGTATTGGATTTGTGATCGCGGGCGTGCCTGTCTATCTGTCCATGCTGGCTGCCGCCGTGGCGGCTCTCCTGGCGGGAAAATTATCCATGGAAGATGCGTATCGCTCCGTAGAATGGCAGGCCATCTTCCTCATCGCCGGCATGTATGTGGTCAGTGACGCGATGGTGGAGACCCACCTGGCCGATCTGCTGGGCAATTTCCTGCTTCCATTGGTGAGGCCGTTTGGCGCGTTGGGATTGGCGGCTGGCGCTTATATTTTGACCTCCCTGTTGACCCAATTTATGGGCGGGCAGGTGACCGCACTCGTAACGGGTCCCATCACCATCAGCGCCGCCATCCAGATGGGGGCGAACCCGCAGGCCATCGCAGTGGCTACGGCCATTGGTTGTTCCGCCAGCTTCTTCACTCCATTGGCCCATCCTGTCAACATCTTGATGATGGCTCCTGGTAACTACACTTTCAGCGATTTCTTTCGAAGCGGATGGATGTTAACCATCATCAGTTTTGTCATGTTGCTGATCGGCATGGTTCTATTCTGGAAACTTTAGGAGACTTATGACCACGCTCATCAAAAATGGGACTCTGATCACCGCCTCGGATACCTTCCAGGCGGATATTCTGATCGAAGGTGAGAAGATCGCGTCCATCAGCAAAGCGGACTCTATCAGCAAAGCGGACTCCAAAGTCTCCAGACTTTGGAATTTTGACGGAAACGTAATTGACGCGGCGGGCAAATTCATCACTCCCGGCGGCGTGGACCCGCACACGCACTTTGACCTGCCCATGTTTGGCACAGTCTCCTCGGACGATCATTACACCGGTCACAAAGCCGCGGCCTTCGGCGGGACAACAACGGTGATGGATTTCGTTCCCCTCGAGTCCCCCTCTCCTGTAATCGGGAGAGGGGCTAGGGGTGAGGGCATGTTCAAGCACTCGGTTGACTTGTGGATGGAAAAGGCGCAGAAGGCCGCCATTGATTACTCCTTCCACATGAACCTGACGAAGTTCGATGACCAGGTCGCGAAGGAAATCCCCTCGCTGGTGGAGATGGGAATTACCACCCTGAAAGTTTTCACCGCCTACAACGGCCACCTCCGTATTGACGATGGGAGCATCTTCCGCGCGCTTCGGATCGCAAAAGAAAATGGGATGCTGGTGATGGCGCACTGCGAAAACGGCGATGTGATCGAAACGCTGATCCCCGAGGCGCTGGCCGCGGGTCACAATTCCCCCGAATGGCACGCGCGCACGCGTCCCGCGTGGGGCGCGGTGGAGTCAACCCTGCGCGTGGCCGCGATGGCCGAGCAGGCGGGCGCGCCCGTCTACATCGTCCACATGAACGTGGGCGGCGAAGCGGACATGCTGAAATATGTGCGCGAGCGCGGCATCAAAGTCATGGGGGAGACCTGTCCGCAGTATCTCTTCTTCACGATGGACCATCTGCGTCGTCCCGATGGCGCGAAATGGGTCTGCTCCCCGCCGATGCGAACGGAACAGGATAACGCGCGCTTGTGGGAGGGACTGCATGACGGAACTCTGCAAACCATCGGCACGGACCATTGTCCCTTCTTCTTTGACGGCACGAAGCCGATTATCTACGAAGGTAAGGGAATCGCCATCCCCGGCAAGGAACTCGGCAGGGACGATTTCACCAAAATCCCGAACGGCCTGCCCGGTGTGGGCGACCGCCTTCCCATTTTGTGGACGTACGGCGTGCGCGCCGGAAAAATATCCGCCAACCAGTTCGTGGCGTTGACTTCCACCAACCCCGCCAAAATTTTTGGCATGTACCCGCGCAAAGGCGCGCTCGTCCCCGGCGCCGACGCGGACCTTGTCATCTGGGATCCCGAAAAGCGCGTGAAGTACGGCGTTGCACACAGCCACCATCGCACGGACTACAACCTGTACGAGGGCTGGGAGTTGACGGGCTACCCCGAGAAGG